>NZ_CALPCT010000008.1:0-86509 GCF_943193075.1 Streptococcus caecimuris
TTTGGGAGTTTAGCTCAGCTGGGAGAGCATCTGCCTTACAAGCAGAGGGTCAGCGGTTCGATCCCGTTAACTCCCATAGGTCCCGTAGTGTAGCGGTTATCACGTCGCCCTGTCACGGCGAAGATCGCGGGTTCGATTCCCGTCGGGACCGTTAAAATAATGAAAATTATTTTAAGACTCGTTAGCTCAGTTGGTAGAGCAATTGACTTTTAATCAATGGGTCACTGGTTCGAGCCCAGTACGGGTCATATTTTGCGGGTTTGGCGGAATTGGCAGACGCACCAGATTTAGGATCTGGCGCTTTACGGCGTGGGGGTTCAAGTCCCTTAACCCGCATAAGAGAATAATAATGAGCCGGCTTAGCTCAGTTGGTAGAGCATCTGATTTGTAATCAGAGGGTCGCGTGTTCAAGTCATGTAGCCGGCATTTTTTTATATAAAGAAAGCAATGCGAACGTAGTTCAGTGGTAGAACACCACCTTGCCAAGGTGGGGGTCGCGGGTTCGAATCCCGTCGTTCGCTTGAGGAGGCCGGGGTGGCGGAACTGGCAGACGCACAGGACTTAAAATCCTGCGATTGGTAACGATCGTACCGGTTCGATTCCGGTCCTCGGCATAGACAAAGGTTGAAAGAAGCACCCTTAGCTCAACTGGATAGAGTACCTGACTACGAATCAGGCGGTTAGAGGTTCGACTCCTCTAGGGTGCATGGTCGCAAGGCTATGTAATAATTGAATAGGAACGAGCACCCTTAGCTCAACTGGATAGAGTACCTGACTACGAATCAGGCGGTTAGAGGTTCGACTCCTCTAGGGTGCATAAAGCGGTAGCTTTAGATCGGGAAGTAGCTCAGCTTGGTAGAGTACTTGGTTTGGGACCAAGGTGTCGCAGGTTCGAATCCTGTCTTCCCGATAGTGTATCGAAAAAGTCTAATGGTTGACATTAGACTTTTTTTGTAGTTATTTTTTATTAATTTTCAAGAAAAAAGAGCTTTCGCTCTTTTCAACTTTATTTATTTCGCAGTTCAACATAACGGTTATACCAAATTTTGATATATTCCTCAGAAAAAGGACCTTTGTTTTGGTTTATCCAATCTACTAAAACCTTAACATTTTCCTTTAAAATAAAGTCGATGTCATCTGAATAGTGCATTTTTTCTTTATGCTGCTCGTATTCTTCAACATCTAACAATTTTTTTTCACCATTGGTAAAGACCTTGACGTCGAGATCATAATCGATATATTTTAAGGCTTCTTGGTCAATGTGAAAAGGACTTGCTAGGTTACAGTAGTAAGACACACCATTGTCACGGATCATGGCGATGATGTTAAACCAATATTTTTTATGGAAATAAACGATCGCTGGTTCACGTGTGATCCAACGTCTACCATCACTTTCAGTCACAAGTGTATGGTCATTTACTCCAATAATTGCATTTTCAGTTATCTTTAATACCATGGTGTCACGCCATGTACGGTGTAAACTGCCATCATGTTTATAACTTTGAATTGTAATAAAGTCGCCTTCTTTAGGTAGTTTCATAACTTACCAACTTTCTACAATCTAAGTATATCCTCTATATTGTATCATATTTTTTCAAATTTTTTCTTATTTTTCTATTTAATTTTCAATTTGGTTTATGAATCTAAGTATTCTCTAATGGCTGACGTTATATCACTGTAGTCGTAGCCTTTTCTGGCTAGTGCCTGAGTCAAGCGTTGTTTGAGGTCATAGCCTTCATATTTTTTACTGTATTTACGGTATTGTTTTTCTAACTCTTTTAGAATGAGCTCATTGGTTGTTTCTTCATCTGTTTCGAGCTCGAGATTTTGGAATGCTATCTTTGCTTGATTGTAAGCAAAACCTTTTGAAATGAGTGCTTGGATGATTTTCGTTTCAATGGCTTTTAACGGATATTTTCCTTGGTATTTTTTTAGGAGTTTTATTGCGGTACGGTCGATCACTTCTGAAAAATCATAGTCTGCAAGAATTTCTTGAAGGATAGATTTTGGGATCCCTTTTTGTTGAATTTTTTGTTGTAATAAGGCAGGTCCTTTATCGCCACTGAGAAGGTTGGCTTCTATCAGGTTTCTTGCATATTGACGATCATCTAACCACTTGTCTTCTTTTAGGTGTTGGACCACTTTATCAATAATGCTACTATCAATTTCATATTTTGTTAGGTAGTCTCGGACTTCTTTTGTTGTCCGAGCTTTAAAAGAAAGATGGTAAAGGGCCAGGTTTTTACCATAGGAGTATTGAGCAAACTCTTGGATTTCTTTTAATTCTTCTTCACTGATTTCTTTATCTTTGGAAAGGAAATATTTGACGATGGTGTCTTCTGTAATATAAAGTTTTTGATCATTGTCTAATTCCAGGAGGTAGAGTCTTTTTTTCTTTTCTAGTTTTGTAATTTTCATGTTTTTATTATACCGAAAAATGTGTTAAGATAGGGATATGAACGTTAAAGTAAAACAAAAAATTCCTTTGAAAATTAAACGAATGGGAATTAACGGGGAAGGGATTGGCTTTTATAAAAAAACACTTGTCTTTGTGCCAGGCGCTTTGAAGGGAGAAGATATCTTCTGCCAAATTACAAGTGTCAAGAAAAATTTTGCGGAAGCCAAACTCCTATCTGTGAATAAGGCGTCTAAGTTTCGTGTGACGCCCATGTGTGATATCTATGAGACCTGTGGTGGTTGTCAAATCATGCATTTGAAGTATGACAAGCAGCTGGAGTTTAAGACAGATTTATTGCAACAGGCCTTGAAAAAGTTCTCACCTGAAGGATTTGAACAGTATGATATTCGGCCGACAATCGGAATGCAGGAACCTCTTTACTATCGGGCAAAATTGCAATTTCAAACAAGGAAATTCAAGGGCCAGGTGAAGGCAGGACTCTATGCTCAAAATTCACATTATTTAGTTGAATTAAAAGATTGTTTGGTTCAAGATCCGGTTATTCAAGCTATTGCCAATGATCTAGCGGATTTATTGACCTATTATCAGATTCCGATTGCTGATGAGCGTAAAGAACTGGGTGTCAGAACCATGATGGTTCGACGGGCGCGGAAGTCTGGTCAAGTTCAGATCATTGTGGTCACTAGTCGTCAGATTAACATAAATAATTTGGTGCAAGACTTGGTCACGAAACACCCTGAGATTGTCACAGTTGCCGTTAATAAAAATACGTCTCGTTCCAGTGAGATCTATGGGGAACAAACGCAGATTATTTGGGGAGAAGAGGCCATTTTGGAAGGTGTTTTGGATTACGAATTCTCCCTTTCTCCTCGAGCCTTTTACCAGTTGAATCCGGAACAAACTGAAGTATTGTATAGTGAGGCTGTCAAGGCTCTAGATGTTTCTCCAGAGGATCATCTGATTGATGCCTACTGTGGGGTTGGAACGATTGGCTTTGCTTTTGCTAATAGAGTGAAAAGTGTCCGAGGGATGGATATTATTCCTGAAGCGATTGAGGATGCCAAATACAATGCTAAACGGATGGGATTTGAGAATACCCACTATGAGGCTGGTACAGCAGAAGAGATCATTCCTCGATGGTACCAAGAAGGCTATCGGGCCAATGCTGTAATCGTGGATCCACCTCGTACGGGCTTGGGGACAAAATTAATCGAGACCTTGTTGCAGTATGCACCTGAAAAGATGGTCTATGTCTCTTGTAATGTATCTACTTTGGCACGGGATCTAGTGGCTTTGACAAAGGTTTATCAGGTTGAATACATTCAATCAGTAGATATGTTTCCCCATACCGCAAGGACGGAAGCAGTTGTGAAATTAGTGAAGAAGTGAAAGTAGAAGAATGGATATTTGGGAAAAACTTTATCATGAGGCGAAAGCTCTCTATGCGCCTCAAGAGGTTTCAGATTTTGTCTATGCTCGACATGTGGTTGCTGCTGTTGAGGCTGCAGATGGTCAGATTTTTACGGGCTTTTGTATGGAAGGAACCTGTGGCGTCTTTCATTTATGTGCCGAACGAGCAGCACTCTTCAACATGTATCAACAATCAGGCCAGACCAAGGTCAAGCGCATTATTGCTTTTCGAGACAAGCCTCCTTATGGAGAAGGCTCAGGGATGCCTTGTGGAGCCTGTCGTGAATTTCTCCTTGAGCTAGATGCAGAGAATCGTCATCTAGAATTTATGGTGGATTATGAGAGCCGCAAGACCATTACTTTAGGTGAATTGATGCCTCTTTGGTGGGGAGAAGAACGGGCTCGTCAAAGAGAAAATAATGGGAATGAGTAGAGGAAATAAATAAATGGACAATGTTATTGATGTATCGATTCCAGTTGCTCAAGTTATTGATCAACATCCGGAGGTATTGGATTTGTTAGTGGAGTTGGGCTTTAAACCCTTAGCCAATCCGATCATGCGCAATACAGTTGGGCGCAAGGTTTCCTTAAAACAAGGATCAAAATTAGAAGGTACTCCTATGGAGAAGATTGTGCGAACACTAGAGGCAAATGGTTATGAAGTAGTGGGGCTAGACTAATGAGTGATGAACGAATTCACGTCTTAAGAGATATCTTATTAGAGCTTCATCATGGAGCTTCCCCTGAGTCGGTTCAGGAGCGCTTTGATGCGACCTTTGCAGGGGTTTCTGCGATTGAGATCTCTCTTATGGAGCATGAACTGATGAACTCAGATGCAGGGGTGACTTTTGAAGATGTGATGGAGCTTTGTGATGTCCATGCCAATCTCTTTAAGAATGCGGTTCAAGGGGTCGAAGTAGCAGATACCGACCATCCAGGCCATCCTGTTCAAATCTTTAAACAGGAGAACTTAGCCCTTCGTGCGGCTATGATGCGGGTACGCCGCTTGCTAGACAATTATGAGACAACCGATGATCCTGAGATGATTCAGGAGATTCATAAGGGCTTGTTACGTCAGCTGGGTTTAGTGGGTCAATTTGACCGGCATTACCGTCGTAAAGAAGAGTTGATGTTTCCGATTATGGAAAAATATGGGCATGATTCCCCACCAAAAGTGATGTGGGGAGTGGATGACCAAATTCGAGAACTCTTTGCGAAAGCTTTGGATGCGGCCAAAAAATTACCGGATTCTAGTATTTCTGAAGTCAAGGAACGCTTTGAAGCCTTTGCGCAAGAGTTTGAGGGCATGATCTTCAAGGAGGAGTCGATCCTCTTGATGATTTTGCTGGAGTCCTTCACCCAGGATGACTGGCTCTCCATTGCAGAAGAAAGTGATGCTTATGGTTATGCCATTATTCTCCCAAGTGAGAAATGGGTGCCGAAACGCGTGGACTTCAAGGAGGACGCGTCGAAAGAGTCAGAAGGTTCAACTGAACCGCTTCCTTCTTCAAATGGAGAAGAGCACCGTCAGGTCATTGAGACTCCTGAGGGACAATTGACCATTACCTTCACGCCTAAGAAAAAAGAAGAGAGCTTCGATCGCAAGCAGCCACAAGCTTTTGGTCATGGATTTTTATCGGTGGAGCAAGCGAATTTAATCTTGAACCAGTTACCAATGGAGATCACCTTTGTCAATAAGGATGATATTTTCCAATATTACAATGATGCTGCGCCTTTTGAGGAAATGATTTTTAAGAGGACGCCATCGCAGGTAGGACGCAATGTTGAGCTGTGTCACCCACCGAAATATTTGGAGAAGGTCAAAGCCATCATGCAGGGGCTTCGTGAAGGGAAAAAAGACAAGTATGAAATGTGGTTCAAATCAGAATCGCGTGGGAAATTTGTCCATGTCACCTATGCAGCTGTGCGTGATGAAGCGGGAGACTTCCAAGGTGTCTTGGAATATGTTCAGGACATTCAACCTTATCGAGAGATCGATACGGATTTTTATAGAGGAATGGAGTAAAGATGAGTTACGAAACAGAGTTTATGAAGGAGTTTGAGGAGTGGATCAAGACCCAAGTCATGATCAATGAAATGGCTCTTGAAGAAAGTAAAAAAGTTTTTGATGAAGACCAGGATGAACGAGCTAAAATCGCTATGATTCGCTATGAAAGCCGTTTGGACGCTTATCAGTTCTTGCAAAGGAAGTTTGAAAATTTCCATGCTGGAAAAGGATTTCATGATTTACCAGATGGCCTCTTTGGTGAAAGAAAATATTAAATGGCCTTATTGAAGGCGTTTTACTAGCTAGATTCACCTGAAAATTGTGCAATGACTTGATTTTTTAGGGGATTGTGATACAATAAAAAAGTTGAAATGACATCAACGGATTTTTGAATGGAATTATGGTGATGAAACCTTGTTGCCTTAGGAATTGATCACTGAATTTAGGAGGAAAAATGGCAAAGAAGAACGTAAACCGTGCGAAACAATACAAACATCAAAATAGACATCTTTTGAAAAAAGCTGTCGCAACTGTAACTGCAGCTGTGAAAGAAGCACCTAAAAAGGTTGAGAAAGCTACAAAAGCAGTGGCGAAAGAAGTGAAACATGCGGCTTCTTCAGTGGAAGAATTTGCTGCAAGTTTGGAAGGTGTGGCACTTGATCGTGCGCAAACATTCTATGATGAAGGTATTCGCTCTGTTGCGGACTTCGCAAACTGGACAGAAAAAGAGTTGTTGGCCCTTAAAGGAATCGGCCCAGCTACAATCAAGAAATTGAAAGAACTCGGCGTTAAATTTAAATAATCGCTTTTGTGATTTCTTGCTATTTCCAGGAAAACTTGCTAAAATGAACCTATTAGAGGTGTTTTGAATCCCACATTTTACAGAAAGTGGCGGTGCTGAGAAGTCCACAAATGTGTCAAAACTGGTTGCTAATAGATGAAAATGAAATAAACAAAGTTGCGGGCATTGCCCGAAATTGGGTGGTACCGCGGATTAATACATTCGTCCCTGTCAGATTAATGACAGGGACGATTTTTATTTTATCCCCCTAGCTGAAGGAGCTTGTCATGAAACAATCTTTTAACACCAGTAAACTCTACTATGGCTTTCCTATCTTCATCCTGGGGTATCAGGACCAGAACTTTGGACATAATATCACGACCTGCAGTTCCTCTTATAGCCTGGGCGATTGGCTGGTCATCGGGGTTGGTGCTGAGGAAAATGCGGCTGACCAGATTAAGCATTACCAACAGTTCAGCGTGAACATCCCTGATGAAAACTTTATGCTGGAGATGGAGCAGGCTGGCTTTATCAGCCATCGGGAGAAATTGAAACACCTGGGGCTAGACTACGAGATTTCTGAACGGACTCAGGCCCCGTTTTTAGAGGCTTGTCCAGTCGTTTTGGATTGCCAGGTGGATCGGATTATCGAGGAAGATGGTATCTGTCATATTTTTGCCAAGATTCTCGAGCGACTGGCTGATCCAGAGCTCTTAGATGATAAGGGGCATTTTATAAATGACCGTTTTGCACCGACCTACTTTATGGGGGACGGTCACCAGCGTGTTTATCGTTATCTGGACGACCGAGTCGATCCCATGGGAAGCTTTATCAAGAAAGCGAGGAAGAAAGATGACAAGAGCTGAACTGCCAGAAAGAATAGAAACCGAGCGTCTGGTCTTGCGAGTCCGAACAGTGGCGGATGTAGAGGATATCTTTGACTATGCTAGTCGTCCAGAAGTCTCTTACCCAGCAGGGTTTCCACCTGCCAAGACCTTGGAAGATGAGATTTATTACCTAGAACATATCCTTCCCGAACGTAATCAAAAGGATAATCTCCCAGCAGGCTATGGAATTGTGGTCAAAGGGACCGATAAAATCATAGGCTCAGTCGATTTCCCCCGTCGCTACGAAGACGATGTACTGGAGATTGGCTATACCTTGCACCCAGACTATTGGGGCCGAGGCTATGTGCCCGAAGCAGCGCGTGCCTTGATTGACCTAGGTTTTAAAGAATTGGGACTTCACAAGATTGAACTAACCTGCTTTGGCTACAATGCCCAAAGTCAACGTGTCGCTGAGAAGCTTGGTTTCACCCTTGAAGCTCGTATCCGAGACCGTAAAGATGCCCAAGGCAATCGCTGTGACAGTCTGATATACGGCTTGCTGAAGAGTGAGTGGGAAACTCAAGATCAACATTAAAAATAGAAATAACTAGAAAGGACACACACATGTCTAAAGAACTTTCACCTAAATACAATCCAGCTGAGGTTGAGGCTGGTCGTTACCAAAAATGGCTTGATGAGGATGTTTTCAAGCCTTCTGGTGATAAAAAGGCGAAGCCTTATTCAATCGTTATTCCACCACCAAACGTAACTGGTAAACTTCACCTTGGTCACGCTTGGGATACAACTCTTCAAGATATCATCATCCGTCAAAAACGGATGCAAGGCTTTGATACGCTTTGGCTTCCAGGGATGGACCATGCTGGGATTGCCACTCAAGCTAAAGTAGAAGCGCGTTTGGCTGAGGACGGCATTTCTCGTTATGACCTGGGTCGTGAGAAATTCCTCGAGAAGGTCTGGGAATGGAAAGACGAGTATGCGACGACTATCAAGGAACAATGGGGCAAGATGGGGCTCTCTGTAGACTATTCTCGTGAGCGTTTTACCCTTGATGAAGGGTTGTCAAAAGCGGTTCGTAAGGTCTTTGTAGAACTTTACAAGAAGGGCTGGATCTACCGTGGTGAATTTATCATCAACTGGGATCCGAAAGCCCGTACAGCCCTTTCTGATATCGAGGTAATTCACAAGGATGTCGAAGGTGCCTTCTACCACATGAACTACATGTTGGAAGACGGTTCACGTGCCCTTGAAGTAGCAACAACACGTCCTGAGACTATGTTTGGGGATACTGCTGTAGCGGTTAACCCAAATGACGACCGTTATAAAGACTTGATTGGTCAAAATGTTATCTTGCCAATCTTGAACAAGCCAATCCCAATCGTAGGGGACGAACACGCAGACCCTGAATTTGGTACTGGTGTGGTGAAGATCACTCCTGCCCATGACCCTAATGACTTCTTGGTTGGTCAACGTCATAATCTTCCGCAAGTGAACGTCATGAACGATGATGGTACCATGAATGAATTGGCTGGCGAATTCAACGGCATGGACCGCTTTGAAGCTCGTAAGGCCGTTATCAAGAAGTTAGAAGAAATTGGTGCCCTTGTTAAGATTGAGAAGATGACCCACTCAGTTGGTCACTCAGAGCGTACTGGAGTTATGGTTGAGCCACGCTTGTCTACACAGTGGTTCGTGAAGATGGATCAATTGGCGAAAAATGCCATTGCTAACCAAGACACAGACGACAAGGTAGAATTCTACCCACCTCGTTTCAACGATACCTTCCTTCAATGGATGGAAAATGTCCATGATTGGGTAATCTCACGTCAGCTCTGGTGGGGTCACCAAATCCCTGCTTGGTACAATGCTGAAGGTGAAATGTACGTTGGCGAAGAAGCGCCAGAAGGTGACGGATGGAAACAAGACGAAGATGTCTTGGATACGTGGTTTAGTTCAGCCCTTTGGCCATTCTCAACTATGGGCTGGCCGGATGTCGACTCAGAAGACTTCAAACGTTACTTCCCAACGTCAACCTTGGTAACAGGTTACGATATCATCTTCTTCTGGGTATCTCGTATGATCTTCCAATCATTGGAATTCACAGGACGCCAACCATTTAAGAATGTTCTTATACATGGCCTTATCCGTGACGAGCAAGGACGTAAGATGTCTAAGTCACTCGGTAACGGGATTGACCCAATGGATGTTATCGAGAAATACGGTGCCGATGCCCTTCGTTGGTTCCTTTCAAACGGTTCTGCACCAGGTCAAGACGTGCGTTTCTCTTACGAGAAAATGGATGCGTCTTGGAACTTCATTAACAAGATTTGGAACATCTCTCGTTACATCCTCATGAACAATGAAGGTTTGACCCTGGATGTGGCGCGTGAAAATGTGGCTAAAGTGGCTGCTGGTCAAGCAGGTAACGTGACAGACCGCTGGATTCTCCATAACCTTAACGAAACGATTGGAAAAGTCACTGAAAACTTTGATAAGTTTGAATTCGGTGTGGCTGGTCACATCCTCTACAACTTCATCTGGGATGAGTTTGCAGACTGGTATGTTGAGTTGACTAAGGAAGTGCTTTATAGCGACAATGAGGAAGAAAAAGTTATCACTCGATCTGTTCTTCTTTACACCTTGGATCAAATTTTGCGACTCCTTCACCCAATCATGCCATTCGTAACCGAAGAAATCTATGGTCAAATCTCTGAAGGAACGATCGTGACTGCGGAATACCCAGTGGTTCGTCCAGAGTTTGAAAACGAAGAAGCAGCAGCCGGCGTTGAAGCTCTTAAAGATGTGATTCGCTCTGTTCGTAACTCACGTGCAGAAGTGAACGTAGCGCCAAGCAAACCAATCACTATTTTGATCAAGACAAGCGACAGCGACTTGGAAGCCTTCTTTAATAGCAATGTCAACTATATCAAACGTTTCACAAATCCAGAACACTTGGAAATTGCAGCAGATGTCGAAGTACCTGACTTGGTTATGTCAAGCATCATCACAGGTGCAGAAATCTACTTGCCACTGGCTGACCTTCTCAATGTTGAAGAAGAATTGGCCCGTCTTGAAAAAGAATTGGCCAAATGGCAAAAAGAACTGGATATGGTTGGTAAGAAACTCTCTAACGAACGCTTCGTAGCCAATGCCAAACCAGAAGTCGTCCAAAAAGAACGCGACAAACAAGCCGACTACCAAGCGAAGTACGATGCGACCGTCGCACGTATTGATGAGATGAAGAAACTCGTGAAATAAACACAGAAACACGGCGGTATGCCGTGTTTTTTTGGTATAATGAAACTATTAAATAACGGTAGAAAAGAGACGATCTATGCCAGAAGGCGTAACTTTATTTCAAGACACTCTTATTAAATCATTAAAATATGGTTTTGTGGATAATGTACAGTATCAAGAGGGAGGATATTCACCGCAGATTTTGATCAATGATCATGAAATGAAGCGGTATGTTTTGACGGATTTGCAAGAGGAGTTGAGTAAGTGCAAGGCTTTCTACATATCAGTGGCCTTTATTACACAGTCTGGAATTGCCTTAATTAAGTCGCAATTGTCTGATCTGATGGATAAAGGAATAAAAGGTAAAATTCTTATATCTCCTTATCTCGATTTCAATGATCCAATTGCAATGCAAGAATTACTCAAGTTAGAGAATGTAGAAGTCCGTTTGACTCCCGAGAGTTTGCAGATGCATGCCAAGTTTTATCTCTTTGAGCATGAGGGAAGGCAGGTATTGATTTCGGGAAGTTCGAATCTGACCCATAATGCTCTCAAAATAAATTATGAGTGGAATATTAAATTGACATCTACTCATAATGGCGAGCTTATTCGAGCTACTAAAGCTGAATTTGACAAGATTTGGGAGAAGTCGGATCTTTTGACATATGACAAGATTGCTTCTTATGCGCGAAAACGTCAGAATGTCATTCGAGTGGATCAGATTCGCGAAGAGAAGACGGCTCAGTATCAGAGTGAAACAATTAGTCCTAATGAAATGCAAAAGGATGCTTTAAAAGGATTACAAGCAATTCGTGATTCTGGGAAAAAGAAGGCTTTGGTCATCAGTGCCACTGGGACAGGAAAAACCTTTCTATCAGCTTTTGATGTCCAACAGTTTAAGCCAGAAAGAATGCTTTTTATTGTTCATCGAGAGCAGATTCTTCAGAAGTCATTAACGGATTTTCAAAAGGTCTTGCAGTTTTCTGATGAAGAAGGTCTTATTTATCACTCTGGGGCTGATTTGACGGGCAAAAAATATGTGTTTGCTACTATCCAAACCCTTTCACGTGAACAGCATTTAGGCCTATTTTCAAGAGATTATTTTGACTATATTCTGATTGACGAGGTTCATAAAGCTGGTGCAAATTCTTATAAAAAAGTGATGGCGTATTTTCAACCAGAATTCTTTTTGGGGATGACGGCTACTCCAGAGCGGACAGATGGTCAGAATATTTATGAATTGTTTGACTACAATATTGCTTATGAGATTCGTCTACAAAATGCCCTTGACAATGATATGCTTTGCCCATTCATTTATTTTGGGGTAAAGGATATCGAAATCGAAGGACAGTTAATCAATGAGAAAACTACGATTGCGAACTTAACTTCCGAAGAGCGCGTGAAGCATATTATTAAGAAGATTGATTTTTATGGAGTTAGTGGAGAGAAAGTGAAGGGCTTGATGTTCTGTTCTTCTAAGCAAGAAGCCCATGACTTAGCATCCAAACTGAATCAAAAGGGGAAACATTGTCGAGCCTTAACAGGTGAAGATAACATGGAGACCCGGAATGAAGTCGTTGCCCAACTAGAAAAGGGAGAGCTTGACTACATTTTAACAGTAGATATCTTTAACGAAGGGATTGATATTCCATCGGTCAATCAGGTTGTGATGTTGCGGAATACTCAATCTAGCATTGTTTTCGTACAACAGTTAGGTCGAGGACTACGGAAGCATGAGAGTAAAGAATATGTTACCATTATCGACTTTATTGGAAACTATAAGAATAACTATTTAATTCCTATTGCTTTGTTTGGTGATAAATCGATGAATAAAGATAATTATCGTCGAGAGCTTCGAGAACCAAACATTCTAAAAGGATTGACGACCATCAATTTTGAAGAAGTAGCTAAGGAACAAATCTTTAAGTCCATCACTAATACTAATTTATCTAATAAAGTTTTGTTGAAAGAAGCTTATATGGAGACGAAGAACCGGCTAGGTTGTATTCCAAAATTAAGTGATTTTTGGAAATTAGATACTTTGGATCCATACATCTTTTTTGATAGCTTTAATCATTATGGAGAAGTTATCGATTCTTTTGACAAGGATGATTCATTTGTTAAAATTTCTGAGCTAAATGGATTTCTAACTTTTCTTTGTAAAGAGTTATCAAATGGAAAGAGGAAAGCAGATCTTTATCTTTTAAAATTCTTTCTGGAAAAAGAAAAGATTTCGCGTTCGGATTTTGAAAAATTCCTAAAAGAAGAGAATTTAGGAGCTTCTAATGAGTTGTTGAAGTCTATTGAGAATTTCTTGACCTATAGCTTTTTTGTTAAAAGAGATCAGGAAAAGTATGGTGTATCAGCTTTGGCTATCAAGAATAATATTTATCAACTTTCACCATATTTTGCTCAATTTCTGACAAAGGAGTATAAAGATTTTATATTAGATATCATTCAGACGGGTCTTTATCGTTCTGAAAAGTATCCACAGAATCCGTTGACAATCGGGGAAAAGTATTCTCGTAAAGACGCTGTGAGACTACTCAACTGGGATAAGGATGAGAGCTCGACTGTTTATGGTTATAAGGTTAAACATGGAACTTGTCCGATTTTTGTCACTTATCACAAAGAGGATGATATTACTGAAACAACTCAGTATCAAGATGGTTTTTTATCAAATAAAGTCTTTCACTGGTATTCTAGGAGCAACAGGAGTTTCAAGTCAAAAGAAGTAGCCGAGATTATGCAGTCTAATGATACTGGATTGAGCCTTCACCTGTTTATAAAAAAAGAGGATGGTGAAGGAAGTGATTTCTATTATCTTGGACCAGTCTGTTATATTGAGGATAGTGCTCTTGAAACTATAATGCCAGATGGCAAAACGCCTGTAGTGACCATGAATTTTGAACTGATCAATGAATTTCCTACAACACTTTATGATTATTTAACAAAAAAATAAGAGGTATACCTCTTATTTTTTTGTTAATAATTCTACAGTTGGACGATCGACAGGTGCCCAGTTAAGTGATTTTAATTCATGCGGTGCTAACCAAGTCGAATTTTGGTGTTCTAACAACTCTAGTTTTCCTGAAAGTAGCTTGGCGTGATAGGTTTTCATAACGACAGTTCCGAAATCATAATCATAGGAGGCTTCATTCACAAAGGAGATAATTTCAATTTCTGAATTTAGTTCTTCCTGTATTTCACGAATGAGCGCTTGTTCAGGAGATTCCCCTGCCTCTAATTTTCCACCTGGGAATTCCCAAAAGCCTCCCAAACTTTTTCCTTCGGGTCTCTGAGCACAAAATATTTTTCCATCTTTTTCAATGGCAGCTGCAACAACGTGAATAATTTTTTTTGACATGATTTTCCTCCTCTCTCATTGTAACAGAAATAGGTTGAAAGAATCAATTGATGAATAAACCTAAATTCAAAAACGGTGAAATTGGCATTGACTTCATCTGGATTGATGTGGACAATCCTCCTGCAGATGCGATTGGTTGGGTTGTGAAATAGAGAGTAATAAACTATTCATAGGACTACAAAAACACCACCTCCTAGTCTTAGGGGTGGTGTTATGCTTTAGACCATTTTCCAGAAATAATCGATGATATAGGTCAGGCCGTAGGTGTAGATGACGAGGGTGATGGGTTTGCAGAGGATGATGATGGTCATGTAGCGTTTGAAGGTCATATTGGTCAGACCTGCCAGCATACAGATGAAGTCAGCGGGACTAACCGGCCAGATCATCATGAAGATAAAGAAGCGATCGAACCGCTTGCCTTCATTGAGCCAGCCAATGTACTTGTCGTAGGTCTTCTGACTGACCATAGATTGGACGAACTTAGGCCCGTACATTCTGGCTAGGTGGAAAATAATGGCACAGCCAATCACGATGCCGATGTAATTGTAGATGGTCCCAATGATGTGGCCATAGATAAAGACACCAGCGACAGATGTCAGGGCGCCAGGAATAATAGGGACCACTGTTTGAAGGATCTGAAGAAAGATAAAGAGAGGTGGTCCAAAGATTCCGGCTTGCAAAATAAAAGCTGACAAGGTTTCTTTGGATTGAAGGATACCAGAAAAGTAGGCCCAGATACAAAAGGCCAAGGTCCCAAGAGCACCAATGATAGACGACCAATTAATGATGCGCTGGAGAAGAGGAGAGACCTCTTTTAAGCTTGTTTGTTTCATAAAAAATTCCGAGTTCTTTTTCTTCTACTATACCATGTTTTTGGAACTTTGTAAGGATTTTGTCTATTTTTTGAGTAGTGAAAGCGACCTGATTGGAGCCTGTCGCTGTTTTAGTCGTGAAGCGGGTGCAAAATGGGCCTTTTTATGCTACAATGAAAGGAGTATAAAAAATGGAGAAAAACGTGTCAATCGAAAATTACAAACCAGATTTTGCGGTGGAAGCAGCCTATGATCTCACCGTTACAGACTTAAAAAAACAAGGTATTAAGGCGGTCCTTGTGGATTTGGATAATACCTTGATTGCTTGGAATAATCCGGATGGAACTCCTGAGATGCGCCAGTGGTTGCATGACCTTCGTGATGGAGGGATTCGGGTTATCGTGGTGTCTAATAATAGTCCCAAACGGGTCAAGCGCGCTGTTGAGAAATTTGATATTGACTATGAAGCCTGGTCGCTTAAGCCCTTTACCTTTGGGATTGATCGTGCCCTCAAACGTTTCCACTATGAGAAAAATGAAGTGGTCATGGTCGGGGATCAACTGATGACGGATATCCGAGCTGCCCATCGTGCAGGCATTCGTTCGATTTTGGTCAAGCCTTTGGTCGAGCATGACTCGATCAAGACGCAGATCAACCGGGCGCGTGAACGCCGTGTTATGAAGCAAATGGCCGAAAAATATGGTCCGATTGTATACAAAAAAGGAATTTAAGAATGGAAGAATTATTCTGTATTGGCTGTGGAGCCCCCATTCAGACAGAAAACAAAGAGGGGCTAGGCTATACTCCTCAATCAGCTCTTGAAAAGGGCTTGGAAACAGGTGAAGTCTATTGCCAACGCTGTTTCCGTCTCCGTCACTACAATGAAATCACTGATGTGCATCTGACAGATGATGATTTCCTAAAACTCCTTCACGAAGTAGGAGATAGTGATGCTCTCGTAGTCAATGTAGTGGATATTTTTGACTTTAATGGCTCCGTTATCCCTGGCCTACCACGCTTTGTAGCAGGAAATGATGTCCTCTTGGTCGGAAACAAAAAAGATATCTTGCCCAAGTCTGTCAAGGACAGCAAGGTAACTCATTGGTTGATGGAGCGTGCCCATGAAGAAGGCATGCGTCCTGTCGATGTGGTCCTCACCTCTGCTCAAAACAAGAGCGCGATCAAGGACTTGATGGAAAAGATTGAGCAGTACCGCAAGGGCCGTGATGTCTATGTGGTGGGTGTGACCAACGTAGGGAAATCGACCCTCATCAATGCGATTATCCAAGAAATCACTGGGGATAAGGATATCATCACGACCTCTCGCTTCCCAGGGACGACACTGGACAAGATCGAAATCCCATTGGACGATGGATCCTACATCTATGATACACCAGGGATTATCCATCGCCACCAGATGGCTCATTACTTGACAGCAAAAAATCTTAAGTATGTCAGCCCTAAAAAGGAAATCAAACCCAAGACTTATCAGCTTAATCCAGAGCAAACCCTTTTCTTAGGTGGCTTGGGACGTTTTGACTTTATCAAGGGAGAAAAGCAAGGTTTCACTGCCTTCTTTGACAACGAACTCAAGCTTCACAGAACCAAGCTCGAAGGAGCGACTGCCTTTTATAACAAGCATGTCGGTGGCTTACTAACTCCTCCTAATAGCAAGGAAAAAGAAGAATTCCCGCCTTTGATTTCCCATGAGTTTACCATCAAGGACAAGACAGACCTGGTCATCTCAGGACTCGGATGGATCCGCGTCAATGGCGAAGCCAAAGTAGCCGTCTGGGCACCAGAAGGCGTCGCCGTCGTTACCCGCAAAGCTATTATTTAAAAATTTGAAAGGAAATAGTTTCTTTATAGACTGGGCGAGTGCAACGAGCCTAGAAAGGATACTTTTCGCTGTGGTGAAAGCCTAAGTAGATATTTTACTACTTAGGCGCGGAAAATTTGAGACTTTAGGCTCAAATTTAAGTCATGGAACTCCGCTAGGAGGTCGCTGACGACCGCCACCACATCAGAAAAGTATCAAAAAAGAAACAATGAAAAAACATGACATTAACATCTAAACAACGGGCTTTCCTCAATAGCCAAGCCCACAGCCTCAAACCCATTATCCAAATTGGGAAAAATGGGCTCAATGACCAAATCAAAACTAGTGTGCGCCAAGCGCTAGATGCGCGCGAACTGATCAAGGTAACTCTTCTTCAAAATACGGATGAGAATATCCATGAAGTAGCAGAAATCTTGGAAGAAGAAATCGGTGTGGAAACGGTCCAAAAGATTGGTCGGATTCTCATCTTGTTCAAACAATCGAGCAAAAAAGAAAATCGTAAAATTTCAGCGAAGGTAAAAGAAATTTAAGACATCGAGGAGAGCAAACCTATGGCAATTGAACTATTGACTCCCTTTACCAAGGTAGAGTTAGAGCCAGAGATCAAAGACAAGAAACGCAAACAAGTTGGTATTTTGGGTGGAAATTTCAATCCGGTCCACAATGCCCATTTGGTCGTTGCGGATCAAGTGCGCCAACAATTAGGGTTAGATAAGGTGCTCTTGATGCCTGAGTATGAGCCACCGCATGTCGATGCCAAGGGGACGATTGCAGAGCACCATCGCCTTAAGATGCTGGAATTAGCCATTGAAGGCATTGAAGGTCTGGAGATCGAGACGATTGAACTCGAGCGGAAAGGGGTTTCCTATACCTACGACACCATGCTCTTGCTCAATGAACGGGATCCAGACACAGATTATTACTTCATTATTGGTGCAGATATGGTAGATTATTTACCAAAATGGCACCGCATCGATGAATTGGTGGAGATTGTGCAATTTGTCGGGGTCCAGCGACCACGCTATAAGGCAGGGACTTCTTATCCGGTGATCTGGGTGGATGTTCCTCTAATGGACATCTCCTCTAGTATGGTGCGTGATTTTGTGGCCAAAGGCCGGACGCCGAATTTTATGTTGCCAAAACCAGTCTTGGACTACATCAAGAAAGAAGGATTGTATCAATGACCTATGAAAACTATCTAGGCTTTTCTCGTGAGGTCTTGCTTGAAAAAATGCGCCAAATCCTGCCAGAAAAGCGGCTTACTCACTGTTTAGGGGTTGAGAAGGCTGCGCGTGACTTGGCCAAACGCTATGGGGCTGACGAAGAGCAGGCTGGCCTAGCAGGTTTGTTACATGACTACGCCAAGAAACTATCAGATCAGGAATTTCTGGACTTGATTGATCGCTATGAGCTGGATCCAGCATTAAAAAACTGGGGCAACAATGTCTGGCATGGGATGGTCGGGATTTACAAGATCCAAGAAGACCTCGGACTGACAGATTCAGCCATTCTTCGCAGTATTGAGATTCACACCGTGGGGAGTGGACAGATGTCGACCTTAGACAAGATTGTCTATGTGGCTGATTACATTGAGCACAACCGGACCTTCCCAGGAGTGGATCAAGCACGTGATATCGCTCAAGTTTCTTTGGATCGTGCTGTGGCCTATGAGACGGCTCGCACAGTCGAACACCTGGCCCACCAAGGATTGCCCATTTATCCCCAAACCCTTGAAACCTATAACGCCTTTGTGAAGTATTTGAAAGAGGAGCAGTGAGTGAAGACAGCTTTTATCATTATTGATGTACAAAATATCTTAGTGGAAACAGGTTTTGAGACAGAAAAGATCATAGAGAAGATCGCTTATTTGCAAGATCAGGCTAGAAAACAGCAGATTGAAATTATCTACATGCAGCATATTGAAACGCCAGAGGCTTTAACTTCGGAAGATTGGCAATTATCGCCCTTGTTGAAGAGGCAGGCAGATGAGAAGGTGTTTCAGAAGCGATACAATAGCATATTTAAAGAGACAGGATTAAAAGAATACTTGGATCAACAAGGAATTCAACAACTGGTCCTGTGTGGTATGCAGACAGAATATTGTGTCGATACATCCGTCAAAGTGGGGTTTGAATACGGCTACAAGCTGGTTATTCCAGAAGGAGCTGTCACAACCTTTGATGGAGAGGATATTCCGGCAGAAACGCTTAATGAATTTTATGAAAATATTTGGGCAGAACGTTTTGCGGATGTCTTAGATTACAAATCAATTTTTTAAGGAAAGAGGATTACATGAAAGAAAAAGAACTACTTGAATTAGTTGTCAAAGCAGCAGATGAAAAGCGCGCGGAAGACATTGTCGCTTTGGATGTTCAAAGCTTGACCAGCGTGACAGACTACTTTGTCATCACAAGCTCTATGAACAGCCGCCAATTGGAGGCTATTGCTGAAAATATTCGCGAGAAGGTCATCGAAGCTGGTGGCAATGCCAGCCACGTCGAAGGTGATTCAGCTGGAGGTTGGGTTCTTCTTGACTTAGGTAGTGTGGTGGTCCATGTCTTCTCAGAAGAAATGCGTGCCCACTATAACCTAGAAAAGCTATGGCACGAAGCAAGTGCTGTCGATCTTTCGGCAGCACTAGCATAAGCAGGTAAACTCAGTTGGTAGCAACTGAGTTTTGTTGGTTAAATTGAAATTCTATGGAAAGAAAGGATGGGGCCTCGTGTTTGTTTGTTTTCTTAATTGAACACGAGCTAAAAGCTGTGAGAAAAAGAGTAACTTCCTTTGTATCTGAGGATAGGGCAGAAAGTTCCCTATTTTCTCTATGCTTTTAAGGCTCTTTGTATCTTAGAAAGGATTTGAACCCGTCCTGTAATCCTCGGAAAATAGATAGCTCTCCTTGGAGCTTAGCTCCATCGTCGTGCTCCTAATTTTCTATCGGATTACGGGCGGACTTGGTATCATGAATATGGCGACTTATGAAACGTTTGCGGCGGTCTACGATGCGGTCATGGATGATAGTCTGTATGACTTGTGGACGGATTTTTCCCTCCGGCATCTTCCTAAAAGCAAGGAGCGGAAAAAATTACTGGAATTGGCTTGTGGGACAGGGATCCAGTCTGTCCGCTTTTCCCAAGCTGGTTTTGATGTGACAGGATTAGACCTGAGTGCGGACATGCTGAAAATTGCTGAAAAAAGAGCTGCTTCAGCCAAGCAGAAGATTGATTTTATCGAGGGGAATATGTTGGATCTCTCGCAAGCAGGCACTTATGATTTCGTGACCTGCTACTCGGATTCTATCTGCTATATGCAGGACGAGGTGGAAGTAGGAGATGTCTTTAAAGAAGTGTATAATGCCCTCAATGAGGACGGAGTCTTTATCTTTGATGTCCATTCGACCTATCAAACGGATGAGGTGTTCCCAGGCTACTCTTACCACGAAAATGCAGAAGACTTTGCCATGCTCTGGGATACCTATGAGGATGCGGCACCTCACTCGATCGTCCATGAGTTAACCTTCTTTGTCCAAGAAGAGGATGGCAGCTTTAGTCGGCACGATGAAGTTCATGAGGAACGCACTTATGAAGTTTTAACCTATGACATCTTATTGGAGCAGGCTGGCTTTAAATCTTTCAAATTGTATGCAGACTTTGAAGACAAAGAGCCAACAAAGACCAGCAAACGTTGGTTTTTTGTAGCACAGAAGTAGGACAGCATGACAGTTACAGGTATTATTGCAGAATTTAATCCCTTTCACAATGGTCACAAGTACTTGCTGGAACAGGCAGAAGGGGTGAAAATCGTCGCTATGTCTGGGAATTTTGTTCAACGTGGCGAGCCTGCCATTGTAGACAAGTGGATTCGCGCGCAGATGGCTTTGGAAAGTGGGGCGGATCTGGTGGTCGAGCTCCCCTTTCTCGTGGCTGTTCAGTCGGCTGATCATTTTGCCAAGGGAGCGGTAGAAATCTTGTCCCGTCTGGGAATCGACCAATTGACCTTTGGGACAGAAGAAGTCTTAGATTACCAAGCGATTGCTACAGTTTATGCGGAGAAAGAGGCGGAAATGGAAGCTTTACTGCGAAGTCTTCCAGAAGATTTATCCTATCCACAAAAGACCCAAAAAATGTGGGAAACCTTTGCTGGAGTGGAGTTCACAGGAGATACTCCCAATCATATCCTGGGCTTGGCTTATGCCAAGGCCTGTGCTGGGAAGGGGATTGCGCTCAAGGCTATCCAACGGCAAGGTGCAGGCTACCATTCAGAGGAAAAAGAGGCGGCCTATGCTTCTGCGACTAGTCTACGCCTACACAAGGAAGATCAGGACTTTGTCGCTAAATTCATGCCCAATAGCCAACTCTTTCAGTCGGCTCCGCAGGTATCTTGGGAGAATTATGACCAACTGCTCCGTTATCAAATCCTAACCCATACAGATCTGACACAGATTTTTCAAGTTAATGAAGAACTGGCCAATCGGCTAAAAGATGCAGTTCGAAGCGCTAGCTCTGTGGAAGAATTGGTGGAGAAAGTCGCAACCAAGCGCTATACCAAGGCACGAGTGCGCCGCATCTTGACCTACATCTTGGTAGGGGCGATGGACCAAGCTCTTCCCGATGCCATTCATGTCTTAGGATTTTCCGCAAAGGGACAAACTCACCTCAAAGGCTTGAAAAAATCAGTAGAAATTGTGACTCGAATCGGTAAGGAACCTTGGGACAGTTTGACCCAACAAGCGGATCAGGTGTATCAGCTAGGCAATCCCCAATTGCCAGAGCAGATCTGGGGCCGGGTGCCAGTGAGAGTGGAAGAATAAATGTCTCACGGAAATTTTCTCTGTCCACATTCACGTAAGGCAAGAAGTTTATGATGTACGGAAATAGTGTTTATCTACTGTCTAAAAATTCCTTTTAGACAGTAGATTTTTTTACCAAATTTAGAAACTTTTTACGAATAATTAGGTAGAGTGGGAAAACTTGTACAAGTTCCTGACAAGTTTTTCTTTTTCATGTATAATAATAGAAAAGAGGTAGAATGAGGTATGGTCATGGAAGCAGTCGTTTATTCAACATTCCGCAATCATTTGAAGGATTATATGAAGAAGGTGAATGATGAGTTTGAGCCTTTGACGGTCGTGAATAAGAATCCAGACGAAGATATTGTGGTCATCTCTAAGAGCGAGTGGGACAGCCTACAAGAAACCCTGAGACTAGCTCAGAACAAGGAATTGTCAGATAAGGTCTTGCGGGGCATGGCAGAAGTCCGAGCTGGTCAGGTTCAACTCCATGAGATTGAGGGGTAACGGATGTTACTCAAGTTTACAGAAGATGCCTGGCAGGATTATTGTTACTGGCAAAGTCAGGACAAAAAAACATTGAAGCGAATCAATACCCTGATTAAGGAGATTCAAAGGGATCCATTTGCTGGGATTGGTAAGCCTGAGCCCTTGAAATATGACTTTCAAGGAGCATGGTCAAGACGGATTGATGCAGAGAATCGCCTGATTTATATGCTAGATGAGTCAGGTGTCGCTTTCCTCTCTTTTAAAGATCATTATTAAGTCTTTAAAAGAGGATCTTTTTGATAGTTAGGATAGCTATTTAAAATTCCCAACTCGAAGAAAATTCCTATAAAATCCCCTTTCTAAAAATAGAAAAATCTAGTCTAACTTCGACGATTTGTGATATAATGTTAAAGATTGAAAATAATTTGAAAAAATTTAAGGAGAATCCTCATGGGACGTAAATGGGCCAATATTGTTGCCAAGAAAACTGCCAAAGATGGTGCCAACTCAAAAGTGTATGCCAAATTTGGTGTGGAGATCTATGTAGCTGCTAAAAAGGGTGAACCAGATCCAGAACTAAATACTGCTTTGAGATTCGTTATTGACCGTGCTAAACAAGCGCAAGTGCCAAAACACGTTATTGATAAAGCGATCGATAAGGCAAAAGGAAATACAGACGAAACCTTTACAGAAGGACGTTACGAAGGGTTTGGGCCAAATGGTTCGATGTTGATCGTTGATACCTTGACGTCAAACGTCAACCGTACAGCTGCCAATGTCCGTGCTGCCTTTGGTAAAAACGGTGGTAACATGGGAGCTTCAGGTTCTGTATCTTACCTCTTTGACAACAAGGGTGTTATCGTCTTTGCTGGTGATGATGCCGATGCCATCTTTGAGCTTTTGCTTGAAGCAGATGTTGATGTAGATGATGTCGAAGCAGAAGAAGGAACGATCACCGTCTACACAGCACCAACTGATCTTCACAAAGCGATCGTTGCTTTGCGTGAATCAGGTGTCGAAGAATTCCAAGTAACAGAATTGGAAATGATTCCTCAATCAGAAGTTGAGTTGTCAGGTGAAGATTTGGAAACATTTGAAAAACTTTACAGCGTTCTCGAAGACGACGAGGACGTACAAAAAATCTACACAAACGTAGATGGATTCTAATCACTCGTACGGACTGTAGTGAATCCCATAAATCAAGAAAAAGGATAGCTTCTTAGATCAAGCTATCCTTTTTCTCTGTTTGATGAGGAACTATCTTTTGTAAGTGATGTCCTGTATAAGCGTAAATACGGGTCAGGGGTGATTGGGAGAGTGTGGAAACTTTAAAATAGAAATAATGGTCTCGATGATCCCGACTTTTGGTGTGGTGAAGACGAAAGTAATTTCGCTGGCCTGCTGCCATGGAGTGGAGAATATCATCTTCTAAAAAGACGAGCGGTGTAGAAGTAGCTGCCCACTTGTAAAAGTCCATCTCAAATTGGTGGTAATTCTCGGAAAAATAATCAAATTGTAATTCGTGTTTAGTCTGAATAGGTTTCATAGGGTGTTTCCTCAGATTCAATAAAAATGATAGAGTCCACGAGGAGACGGTGGTAGTGGCCATCGCTTTTGAGAAGAACCTCAGAAGCAGATAAGGTGTGAATCGAACCTGTGTAGGTTGCAAATTGATTCCCCTCTAGAGTTGTGATCGAGATCGTCGTTTGTTGTTGAAAGGCCTGCTCCAGGAGCTGGATCTGTTCAGCAAGTGGAAGAATTGTGAGCTGACTACGGTCAATTTCTTTTGTATGCAGGGCAGTTGTGTGCTCGGATAAAAAGAAGCCAGCCCATTTGGCCATGCCACGATCTTGAAATTCGCGGGCAGATTGATAAGGGAGATAAGAACGGTCAATCATGTTAATCCATCTAAGCCTCCTGCGGAATGTCCGCCTGTTAGTTTACTGCGTGCAATAGCGCGTGAGTTTTCTAGTAGTGAGGAGCCTTTCTGAAGAGAGGTGAAGCCAAATTGGTCCCGAATGCGGTCAATGGTCTGCTGGAGTTTCTCCTCTTTTTCCAAGGCTACTGGGTCATCAAAGAGAGAAAAGAGTTGAAGAGACTCCTCGACAAGTTCTCCATAAAAAACACCAATCTGCCGAATGGCGCCTCCTTCGTACTTGGAGCGAAAGAGCCGCAGAACCGTATCGGATAAAACCTTGGTGGATTGGGTAGGCTCAATCTTTTGCTGGCAGTGAATGGACGGAAGCCCCTCGATTTTGGAGTAGGAGGCATGAATGGAGACCAGCTGGGTCTTCTTTTTTTTTCGTCGCAAGCGAATAGCCACCTGTTCAGCCATCTCCCGAAACACCAGTTCAATATCGGCTTGTAGATGGTAGTCATAGGGCAAGATTTGAGAGTTACCAATGCCTCGTGACTTCGGACGATAAGGCTTGTGGACATTGCTTTCATCAATGCCATGAGCATGGAACCACAGTTGAAGGCCCATGACCCCGAATTCTTTCTTTAAGAGATCTGGGTGAGCCTGAGCCAGTTCAGCAATAGACGTGATCCCGATCTTTTGCAATCGCTTTTCAGTGCGACGTCCAATGCCCCAAAAATCAGTAAGCTGGGGCAGTTTCCAGACCTTACTTTCTACATCTTCATAAGACCAATTGGAGCGCATATTTCGGCAATGCTTGGCTTCATTGTCCAAGGCTAGCTTGGCAAGAAGGGGATTGGCGTTACTGAGGCCGATGGTAGAGTAGATCCCAGTTTCCTGCCAGATCCTTTTTTGGATTCTGGCAGAAAGGAGATCCAGTTTTTCCTTTCGAGAGAGGGAGGGATCTGGAATAAAATAATTTAAGGAAGAGGTCAGATCGATAAAGCCTTCGTCAATCGAGTAAGGGAAAATATCATCTGGTGCCGCAAATTCCTGAAAGACTTTTTGAATCTCCATATTGACCTGAATGTAGGCATTCATCCGTGGAGGCACAATCAGGGTTCTCTTGGCCCAGGATTCAATGGATGCAATAAATGCTGGATCTGTGGGCAATCCTTGTTTTTTAGCGACGTAGCTATTAAATTTTCTGGTTTTGAGGTCAAAAGGTAGGTCGTAGCTACGGCTGACATTTTTCTTGCCAAAGACTTGTTTGAAAACGGGAGAGCTCGCTAAAATCAGGCCAGCAGAATTGTCGCTCCGACTCATGACGCAAAGAGAAGTCGTCAAGGGGTTGAGCCCTAGACGGACACATTCACAACTGGCATAAAAACTTTTCATATCCACAAAAGCAATATCAGAATGAGGCTCACGTGAATAATCAAATAGCATATTTAAACCTCGAGTGGAAGAAAATGTCCGACCACAATGCCGACGATTTTGGGCTCGTCTTCATAGGGAGCAAATAAATCATCGTAATCAGGGTTGATGGATTCTAAGCGCAAACCTTCCGCTTCCCGATAGACTTTCTTGATATAGGTCTTTCCGTTCCACATGAGGGCGTAGACAGCCCCATCATAGTCAAAGCCAGTCTGCTTCATGAGGGCAACAGAGCCATTGGGATAGAGAGGTTCCATCGAATCTCCGGATACCCAAGAAGCAAAGTCATGCTGGATCTCTTGGTCAAAATAGACGGTTTCATAGTCCGTTTCGTTGTCATAAAAGGTATGTCCCAAACCGGCTGCTAGCTCAATCGAAAGAACCTTATAAGCAGTCAAGGAAACAACTTTTTGCTGCTGTTCCAATAACTGGCTGGCCAACTGGTCGACTTTCTTTTGATGAGGTGGGGTTAATAAAGGGTAGGTGTAGAGTGCGGAGTCTTTGTTAATAAAGTAGTCCTCTTTAACGGAGAGGCGCTTGGCCAACCTCCTGAGATTTTTTTCGTGTGGCACCGCTAAGCCATTCTCCCAACTGGAGTAGGTTTTGCGAGAAATCTTGAGATCCTCGTAGATATCAGCTTGGGTCAAGCCTTTTTCCAGGCGTCTTTCTTTTAGTTTTTTTGCATCAAACATGTCAGTTCTCCTATGTAACGTTTTAAAAGTTACATATAGTTTATCAAAAATAAAATCCTTTTGCAAGAGAAAAATTCCGTTATAAGGTGACGGAAAGGCTTGGAATTTGAATGAAAAAAGAGTATAATCAGTTTTACAACTTCTAACAACGAGGCATTATATGAAAAAAAGTTTTATACACCAACAAAAAGAAATTTCGTTTGTTAAAACGACGTTTACGCAGTATTTAAAAGATAAATTGGATATCATTGAAGTCCAAGGGCCAATTTTGAGTAAGGTAGGAGACGGGATGCAGGATAACCTTTCTGGGATTGAACATCCGGTATCTGTAAAGGTCCTTCAAATTCCTGATGAGACTTATGAAGTCGTGCATTCACTCGCAAAATGGAAACGCCATACCTTGGCACGTTTTGGTTTTGGCGAAGGAGAAGGTCTCTTTGTCCATATGAAGGCTCTTCGTCCAGATGAAGATTCGCTAGACGCTATCCACTCTGTTTATGTAGACCAATGGGACTGGGAAAAAGTCATCCCAAATGGTCAACGCAATATCGCCTACCTCAAAGAAACGGTTGAAAAAATCTACAAGGCGATTCGTTTAACAGAACTAGCAGTAGAAGCGCGCTATGACATTGAGTCAGTTCTTCCAAAACAAATTACCTTCGTTCACACAGAAGAGTTGGTGGAACGCTATCCAGATTTAACTCCAAAAGAGCGTGAAAATGCCATTGCCAAAGAATTCGGAGCCGTTTTCTTGATCGGGATTGGTGGAGAGCTTGCAGATGGCAAACCACACGATGGCCGTGCACCTGACTACGATGACTGGACAACAGAGTCTGAAAATGGCTACAAGGGCTTGAATGGTGATATCCTAGTCTGGAATGACGTTCTAGGTTCAGCCTTTGAGTTGTCTTCAATGGGAATCCGTGTCGATGAAGATACGCTTCGCCGCCAAGTTGCGATCACAGGGGACGAGGATCGTCTCCAATTAGAGTGGCACAAAGCTTTGTTAAATGGTCTTTTCCCACTTACAATTGGTGGAGGGATCGGACAATCTCGTTTGGCTATGTTCTTGCTTCGTAAGAAACATATCGGTGAAGTCCAAACTAGTGTCTGGCCTCAATCTGTCCGCGATGAATATGAAAATATCCTATAAGGAAGAAAGAGAGTGGGACAGAAATCGGTAATTCGTTAGAATTCGATTTCGTCGTCCCACCTCCGCACAGTTGAGTAGGGCTGTAAAAGCTGATGAAATCAGCGTAGTAGAGCCCACTCAACCACTGCGTCTTACTCGACAATCCAAAAATAATTGAGAGGCTAGGACTTTTGTCCCAGCCTCTTTTAATTATCGCTTGACCATATCAAATCGCAATTTTCTGATTTTTTTTGGTATAATGGTCCCTATGAAAATAGTATCTGGAACCTATGGGGGACGTCCCCTCAAAACACTTGAAGGAAAAACAACCAGGCCGACTTCTGATAAGGTCAGAGGGGCCATGTTCAATATGATTGGTCCTTACTTTGATGGTGGAAGAGTGCTGGATCTCTATGCTGGAAGTGGTGGGCTCTCTATCGAAGCCGTTTCTCGAGGCATGTCAGAGGCCGTTCTAGTGGAAAGAGATCGTAGAGCGCAGGAGATTGTAGCAGCCAATATCGCCATGACCAAGGAAAAGGAACGGTTTCAACTGCTAAAAATGGAGGCCAAGCAGGCCTTAGGGCTTTTAACGGGCACCTTTGATTTGGTGTTCTTGGATCCTCCTTATGCCAAGGAAGAGATCGTTCGCGATATCGAAACCTTGTGCGAGCGCCAACTCTTGTCAGAGGACATCATGATTGTGTGCGAAACCGATAAACACGTAGAACTTCCTGAGGAAATCGGACAAGTGGGAATCTGGAAAGAAAAAATCTATGGAATTAGTAAGGTAACAGTATATGTCAGATAGAAGTGGATTGTTTACAGGATCGTTTGATCCGATTACCATTGGGCATGTGCAATTGATCGAGCGAGCTAGTCGCTTGTTTGACCGTGTCTATGTCGGAATTTTTTATAATCCGGAAAAAGTCGGACTCTTTTCTATTGAGCAGCGCGTGCGCATGGTGAAAGGGGCCTTGGCTCATTTGGAAAATGTTGAAATTGTGACGTCGACTCAAGAGTTGGCTGTGACAGTGGCGCGCAATCTTGGGGTCATCACCTTGATCCGGGGCTTGCGCAATGCACAGGATCTAGTATACGAAGCCAATATGGATTATTTTAATCATCAGTTGGCGCCTGAATTGGAGACGGTTTATCTCTATGCCCAGCCTCCTTACCAGGCCATTAGTTCAACGCGTATTCGAGAGTTGCTGGCTTTTCAGCAGGATATCTCACCTTATGTCCCAGAGAGTGTAATGGAGGAAATCAAAGATGACACAAGCGAATAAACCAAGCTTGACCCCTAAAAAGAAAAAGGGACGGTTGAAAGAATACCGATGGCCGATTGCAGGCGTTCTTTTCTTGCTCCTCTTGCTAGCTGCTTTTGTGATTCGCCTTCCCTATTATATTGAGATGCCGGGTACGGCAGAAGACATTCGATCCGTCATGACAGTGGATGGAAAAATGGATACCAAGTCAGGGTCCTATGACTTTGTAACCGTGGCAGTGAAAGAAGCGACCCCGGCTGATTTGATCTATGCTTGGGCGACACCTTTTACAGATATCTACTCTGCCAAGGATATGACAGGTGGTAGTTCGAGCCAAGAATTTACGCGGATTAACCAATTCTATATGGAAACTTCGCAAAATATGGCCATTTACCAAGGGTTAAAGACAGCTGGAAAAGAAACCCAGATGGACTTTCTTGGTGTTTATGTCATGCAGGTGGCAGATGATTCGACCTTTAAGGGAGTCTTGAACATTGCGGATACCGTCACCGGTGTGAATGGCAAGACCTTTAAGAGTTCCAAAGAATTGATTGACTATGTTGGTTCTCAAAAAATTGGTGACCCCGTTTCAGTGACCTATATTGAGGATGGACAAACCAAGACCGCAGACGGAAAGATCATCAAATTGTCCAACGGGAAAAACGGAATCGGGATTAGCCTGATCGACCGGACTGAAGCCAAAGGCGATGTTCCTGTCCAGTTTGCGACCCAAGGGATTGGTGGACCAAGTGCCGGTATGATGTTTAGCCTAGCCATCTACACCCAGGTGGCTGATCCAGATCTTCGTCAGGGACGCCATATTGCAGGGACAGGAACCATTAACCAAGATGGAACGGTTGGCGATATCGGTGGGATTGACAAGAAAGTCGTCGCAGCCGATAAAGAAGGAGCAGAAATTTTCTTTGCCCCTAATAACCCTGTTTCCAAAGAAGAAAAGAAGGCCAATCCCAAGGCCAAATCAAACTATGAAACAGCTAAAGAAGCCGCGAAACAAATTCATTCGAAGATGAAAATCGTTCCCGTCAAAACCCTTCAAGACGCCATTGATTATTTGAAGAAGAAGTAGAAGTATCTTGTTAGATCAGTCTCGTACTTGAAAGTACGAGGTAGAGTTGGCAGATAGGAAGATTCACCTTCTAATCAAATTCAAGTTTTTGCTTATCAATCTCTCTATTTTTAGAGGGATTTTTTCTTTATACTGGTGTCAGAAAGAAAGGGAGGTAGTGAAATGATTCAAACCAGTTTGTTTTCCATTTCAGTATTCTTAGCGGGAGTTCTATCCTTTTTCTCCCCGTGTATTTTGCCACTGATGCCAGTCTATGTAGGGATTCTATTGGATTCTGAGCATGAAAAAACGGTGCGTATTTTTGGAAGAGACATTTCTTGGTATGGCCTGGTGAAGACTCTTTGTTTTATCGCAGGTCTATCAACTGTTTTCCTGATTCTAGGATACGGTGCAGGGGCCCTTGGCCAGGTGCTTTATGCTCCCTGGTTCCGTTACCTACTAGGAGGGATTGTCATCTTATTGGGAATCCATCAGATGGGCCTCATCAATCTTCAGCAACTCCAAAAACAAAAGAGTATCCAACTGAAGAAGGACGAAAAACGCAATGAATTCTTCAATGCTTTTCTGATAGGGGTCACCTTCAGTTTTGGTTGGACCCCTTGTGTCGGACCAGTTTTGAGCTCTGTTTTAGCCATTGCAGCTTCTGGAGGAGATGGTGCATTGCAAGGCGCTCTCCTGATGCTGGTCTATACATTAGGCTTGGCTCTGCCTTTCTTGCTTTTGGCCTTGGCTTCTAGCTGGGTTCTACAACATTTCGCTAAACTCAAGCCCCATATGGGAACCTTGAAAAAAATTGGTGGTGCCCTCATCATCTTGATGGGCATCTTGCTGATGCTAGGAAATCTTAATAGCCTCGCATCCCTGTTTCACTAATCTTGAATGATTAAAGGAGAAAAATCATGAAAAAAATTCTTGCACTTTCTATTGCTACACTTAGCATCGTCACTTTAGCAGCTTGTTCTGGACAGAAATCAGATTCAGACATGAAAAAAACGGACGATAGTAGTATGATGAAGAAGGACGATATGAAGAAGGACGATATGAAGAAGGACGATATGAAGAAGGACGATATGAAGAAGGATGACATGAAGGATTCATCCATGTCCGATGATAAAATGAAAAAAGAAGACATGAAAGATTCATCTATGATGTCTGACAGCAGTTCTGAAATGAAGGACGATATGAAAAAGGATGAGATGAAATCCAGCGATTCAGAAATGAAAGACGAAAAGAGTGGATCATCTGATATGAAATCAGACAACTAATGAAAGAAGGGAGAGGTCATCTGAGGATGACTTTCTCCTTATTTAAAGAGGTAATAATGATGAAGAAATTAGCTTTAGTAGCTGCAGGATTCTTGTGTACTGGACTTTTGGGGGCTTGCTCGAGTCAAGGAATGGCTACTTCCAATAAGGACATGAGCCAACAAACAGCCAAAGCTGGGGCTAGGCAACCATCTGGCAAGAAAGTGAAGGAGTTTAACCTGCAAGGAGTAGACGGTAAGACCTACCGCTTATCCGATTACAAGGGAAAGAAAGTTTACCTCAAATTTTGGGCTTCCTGGTGCTCAATCTGTCTTTCAACATTAGGCGACACAAATGATTTAGCAAAGGCAGAGGAGGGTAAGGATTATGTGGTCTTATCCGTTGTAGCTCCAACCTTTAATGGTGAAAAATCGGAAGCAGATTTCAAAAACTGGTACCAGTCTTTGGATTACAAGGATTTCCCGGTCTTGCTAGATAGTAAAGGGGAACTGCTAAAAGAGTATGGGATTCGTTCATATCCATCGGCGCTCTTTATCAATAGTGATGGGACTTTAGCAAAGAGTCATATTGGCTATATGAATAAAGAGGATATCCTCAAGACCCTAGAGAACATGCAGTAAGGAGATAGACAATGGAAACAAAATGGAAAGTGTTTGCTATCCTTCTCGTTGGCTTACTATTCATTGGTTTCTTTTTCTTTAGTAAGGGATCAAACGGAATGGATCAATCAGAAACAAGCACTGAGATGATTAAAAAAGCATCGATGAGTCAGACTCCAGTAGCCAAAAAGGAAACAAATGAAAAGGTTGATCCAAAGGATCAGCGTGAAATTTATTTGGCTGGTGGTTGCTTCTGGGGCGTAGAGGAATATTTCTCCCGTGTTCCAGGTGTGATTGATGCTGTATCAGGCTATGCCAATGGAAAGGGAGAAACAACCAAGTATGAATTAGTCCCTCAAACAGGCCATGCTGAAACAGTTCATATCACTTACAATGTCAAGCAGGTATCTCTGAAAGAATTGCTCCTGCATTATTTCCGGATTATCGACCCAACGTCGAAGAATCGACAAGGAAATGATCAAGGGACTCAATACCGAACAGGTGTCTATTATGTCTCCCAAGAAGACCTTCCAACCATTAACCAAGTCTTTGAAGAAGAAGCAAAAAAATACGACAAACCGTTAGCAGTGGAAAAAGAGCCGCTGACTAATTTCATCAAGGCTGAGGACTACCACCAGGATTATCTAAAGAAACATCCGAATGGGTACTGCCATATCGATGTCAATCAGGCTTCTTATCCTGTTATTGATGCCAGTCGCTACTCCAAGCCAAGCGATGAGGAGATCAAAAAGAAGTTATCTCCTGAAGAGTATGCGGTGACACAAAAAAATGATACCGAACGGGCCTTCTCCAATCGTTACTGGGATCAGTTTGATGCCGGTATTTATGTAGATGTCGTGACCGGTGAGCCGCTCTTTTCCTCTAAGGATAAATTTGATTCGGGTTGTGGTTGGCCAAGTTTCAGTCGTCCTATTAGTCCTGATGTGGCCATCTATAAGGAGGATAAGAGTTTCAATATGACCCGGACAGAAGTTCGGAGCCGTGTAGGAAATTCTCATCTGGGCCATGTTTTTACTGATGGTCCCAAGGAAAAAGGCGGCCTTCGCTATTGCATCAATAGTTTGTCTATTACCTTCATTCCCAAAGCAGAAATGAAAGAAAAGGGCTACGGTTATTTATTGGACTATGTCTGAGACAATTCAGTCCATAATTTGCTATAATAAGTATAGCAAAAACAAGTAGGTGAAAGACATGTATGCGATCATGATTGTGGAAGATGAAGAGCTTATCCGGCAGGGACTGACTTCCTTAGTGGATTATGAACAGTTTGGAATGACCGTCATCAACCAGGCTAAAAATGGACGTGAGGCCTGGGAGAAGTTTCAAGATCAACCAGCTGATATCCTTCTAACCGATATCAATATGCCACAAATGAATGGCTTGGATCTGGCCCATCTCGTCAAAGAGCAGTCTCCGTCTTGTCATATCATTTTTTTGACCGGTTATGATGACTTTGAGTTTGCGAGAAAAGCCATCAAGTTAGGTGCAGATGATTATTTGCTGAAGCCTTTTTCAAAAGATGATATTGAAGAGATGTTAGCCAAGGTGAAAGGAAAGCTCGATCAAGAGCGAAAGAAGGCGCAAGTAGAAGATTTGGTCAGTCATGGTTATTCGACAGACTTGGAAGAAGCCATTCATGCTCGTTTAGCAGACTCTCAGTTAACTCTAAAGGATCTGGCCAATCAACTTGGTTTCAGTGCCTCTTATTTAAGCGTATTGATCAAGAAAAAATTGGGACTCCCCTTCCAAGACTACCTCATCCAGGAGCGAATGAAGAAGGCTCAACTCTTGCTTCTTACGACAGATCTAAAGATTTATGAGATCGCCGATCAGGTTGGTTTTGAAGATATGAACTATTTTTCTCAACGCTTTAAGCAGGTTGTTGGGGTGACACCAAGGCAGTACAAAAAAGGAGAGCATGAATGAAACGATATCCCTTGCTGATTCAGCTGGTCCTCTACTTTTTTCTCTTCATTCTCTTGCTGTTTGGTCTTATTGGTAGTCTTTACTATCAAACTAGTTCAGGGACGATCCGCCAGCAAACAGAGCGGACGACAAGAAATAGTATCGATCAAAGCAGTCAGTTCATCACCTCCTATCTAAAAAAATTAAAGCAGACCACCACGGTTCTTAGCAAAGATCAGGCTGTTCGCCAATTTGCACAAGACAAGAGTGCGAATCAAGAAACGGTTCAACACCTGATGCGAACGATGATTGAAACGGATCCGGACCTAGTCTCAGCGGTCTTGGTGACCAAGGATGGACGTCTGGTAGCGACAGATTCCAAAATCAGCATGCAGACTTCCTCAGATATGATGAATGAAAGTTGGTATCAAGAGGCGATTAAGGAAAGAGCCATGCCGGTCTTGACGCCAGCTCGAAAGGAATCCTTGACCTCGGAAAAAGAAAAATGGGTGGTTTCTATTACCCAAGAAGTGGTCGATCAGACTGGCCAAAATCTCGGAGTAGTACGCTTGGATATTGGCTACGATAGCCTTCAGGCTTACTTGGATCACCTGCAACTAGGGAAACAAGGCTTTAGTTTTATCATTAATCAAAAGCATGAGTTTGTCTACCATCCTAAAAAAGCGGTCTATTCCTCCAGCCAAGAAATGCAGGCCATGCAGCCCTATATTGCTGTGAAAGATGGTTATGGCAAAGGAGGGGAGAATTTTATCTATCAGGTTCCGATTCCGGATAGCGATTGGACCTTGATTGGAGTGGCTTCACTTGAAGGACTTCAGATGCTTCAGTCGCAGCTCCTGTACTCTTTCATTGGCCTAGGATTACTAGCTTTGATCATGTGTTTGATAGGGATCGGCTTTGTTCTGCGTTTGTGGATCAAACCCTTACGAGACCTTCAGACCATCATTTTGAGGATTGGAGCAGGAGATGCTCACGTGAGGGCTGCAGCCAAAGGATCTCCAGAATTGGTGGACCTCGCTCAAGCTTTTAATGCTATGTTGGACCAAATCAATAACCTCATGCAACAGGTTAAGGAAGAGGAGCAGAACGCACGGCGTTACGAGCTACGGGCACTTTCGGCTCAGATTAATCCGCATTTCCTCTACAATACCTTGGATACGATTGTCTGGATGGCGGAGTTTAATGATAGTCGGCGCGTGGTCGACATTACCAAGTCTCTGGCTCAATATTTTCGACTGGCTCTCAACCAAGGCCAGGAACAAATCCTACTGAGAGATGAAATTAACCATGTCCGCCAGTATCTTTTCATTCAAAAACAACGTTATGGTGAAAAGCTCAACTATGAAATTCTAGAAGATGAACGGTTGGGCGACTATCAGCTTCCAAAATTAGTGCTTCAGCCCTTAGTGGAAAATGCGATTTACCATGGCATTAAAGAGATCGATCGGCCAGGTCTCATTCGAGTGACAACTGAAGTCAGTGGAGACTACGCCTGCGTATCGATTTTTGACAATGGACAAGGCTTTGACCGATCAGGATCAACAGACCAAACCCTTCTTCGTTTAGGAGGTGTTGGCTTGAAAAATGTGGACCAACGATTGCATCTTCAATTTGGCGAAGCCTATCATATGGAGATTGATTCTAAGGCCAATAGCTATACGAAAATCACTCTTTATTTGCCCCTTTCATCCGGCAATGAATATTCATAGAGGCTGGGACAAAAGTCCTAGCCTCTCAATTATTTTTGGATTGTTGAGCAAGACGCAGTGGTTGAGTGGGCTCTACTACGCTGATCTCATCAGCTTTTATAGTCCTACTCAACTGTGCGGAGGTGGGACGACGAAATCGAATTCTAACGAATTACCGATTTCTGTCCCACTCTCTTTTTGCTCTCAAAGGAATTTCAACTCTTTTCTAGTCAAATCTGACGCAAGTCATCAAATTTATGATAAAATAAAGTGTTACAGTAAATAGATTTTGATGAAGGAACACTATGCGAAAAGAAATTGACCCTGAATTATATAATTACAATAAATTTCCTGGACCTGTGTTTCGTCAGGTAGGAGACCAGATCCTTTCAGAAAACCTCTCCTTTGAGCTCTTGAAAAATGAGAAGGAAGCTTTTGATGCGACTGTTTTTGGTCAGAGATTTTCTGAGATTTTAACCAAGTTTGATTACATTGTTGGTGATTGGAGCAATGAGCAGTTGCGCTTGCGTGGCTTTTATAAGGAAGAGCGCGATGTTGCAACGATGGATAAACTAAGTCGCTTAGACGATTATTTGTTAGAATATTGTAGCTATGGTTGTGCTTATTTTGTCCTTGAAAATAAGGAGCCTCATCGTGCTTCCTTTGATAAGAAATCACCGGTCAAAAAAGCTCAATCAGAAGAAAGAGAGCCTAAGAAGCGTTCGCGCAATCGCAAACAAAATGATCGTTTCCAAAAACGAGAACGCGACAAGGGACAACCAGCGAAAAACTCGAAAAAAACAAGACCGTCTGCTGAGACCAAAAAGACAACGAAGACAGACAACAAACGTCATTTTGTGATTCGACAAAAATAGGAGTAAGAAAGAATGAAACCATCCATTTATAGTTTAACACGCCAAGATATGATTGATTGGGCGGAAGAAAACGGCGAAAAGAAATTCCGTGCAGCACAAATCTGGGAATGGCTCTATCGCAAACGCGTCCAGTCCTTCGAAGAAATGACCAACCTTTCTAAGGACTTGATTGCGAAGTTAAATGATCAATTCGTCGTCAACCCACTTAAGCAACGGATCGTGCAAGAGTCAGCAGACGGGACGGTCAAGTACCTCTTTGAATTGCCAGATGGTATGTTGATTGAAACCGTCTTGATGCGTCAGCACTATGGATTATCTGTCTGTGTAACGACTCAGGTCGGATGCAATATCGGTTGTACCTTCTGTGCTTCAGGTTTGATCAAAAAACAACGCGATTTGAACAATGGAGAAATCGTGTCTCAAATCATGTTGGTCCAAAAATACTTTGACGAACGTGGCCAAGATGAACGGGTCAGCCATATCGTTGTCATGGGGATCGGAGAACCATTTGACAACTATAACAATGTCTTGAAATTTATCCGGACAGTCAATGATGACAAGGGATTAGCGATTGGTGCTCGTCATATTACCGTGTCAACTTCTGGTTTGGCTCATAAAATTCGTGACTTTGCAAATGAAGGTGTGCAGGTCAATTTGGCAGTGTCTCTTCATGCACCAAACAATGACTTGCGCTCTAGCATTATGAAGATCAACCGAGCTTTCCCAATTGAAAAATTGTTTGCGGCGATTGAATACTATATTGAGACTACGAACCGTCGGGTGACCTTTGAGTATATCATGCTCAATGAAGTCAATGATGGGGTCGAGCAAGCCTTAGAATTGGCAGAATTGCTTAAAAATATCAAGAAATTGTCTTATGTTAACTTGATTCCTTACAATCCTGTCAGTGAGCATGACCAATATAGCCGGAGTCCAAAAGAACGGGTCATGGCCTTCTATGATACCTTGAAAAAACAAGGTGTTAACTGTGTAGTGCGTCAAGAGCACGGTACAGATATTGATGCTGCCTGTGGCCAATTGCGTTCAAATACCATGAAACGGGACCGGGAGAAAGCGATTGTTGAACATGCGCAACCTTAAACAAGGGCTGATCGATCATACAGAACTAACCAAAAGAGGAAGAAGGCTGTTACGGAGTGGCAGCTTCTTCTATTTTATCCTCTTGTGTTTGATGTGTTTTTTGCCCCAACAGCCAGAGCCAGGTATGGAAACACCGGGTATTCAACATTTCGGTCGTATCGTCGTCCTGCTGGTTCCTCTTAATTCGGTGATGAATCTTGGCCAGATTACCAGTGTCCTCCAACTCATTAAGGTCATTCTCCAAAACATAGCCAATATCTTTTTGTTAAGCCCGCTGGTCTTTCAACTTCTCTGGCTATGGCCCTGGTTGAGGAGTCGAAAACGGGTCTTGTGCTTCGGCTTTGCGATGAGCTTGTGGATTGAATGTAGCCAAGTTCTGTTAGATCTCTTGTTTGATGCCAATCGTGTCTTTGAGCTAGATGATTTGTGGACCAATACCTTAGGCGCTTATCTGGCTTATTTAGGCTTTCAGTATTGCAGAGCACGATTGCTAGCAAAAAATGGGGAAATGTAAAATCCGAACATTTTAACCACTTTTTAAAATTTTTGTTGACAAAATCAGAAGTGGGAGCTATAATAGCTTCAAGACATCAGAAAAGTAGAGATTTTTCTCACTTCCAGGGAGCTTGTGGTGATTGCGAACAAGCAGTGGTGAATCTTGAAATGGGCTGATGCGTTTATGATGATGAATTTGAAACAATAAAAATTCGGTGAGCACACCTTATCGTGCACCCTGTTGTTAGACAGGTCAGAGATGTAGGAGAAAGAATATCTTCCTACAATTGAGGTGGCACCGCGGTATCGAATCGTCCTCACACAGATTTTTCTGTGTGAGGTTTTTTGTATCTCAAAGGAACCCAGTGAGACTGCAGCTCAAAGGGCCCGCGAGAGAAAAAGATCATAAACAGGATTGAAGATATAGAAAAGAGGACACAATCATGACAGAAACAAAAGGCTATTTCGGACAATTTGGTGGATCTTTCGTACCAGAACCCATTCAAAACTTGCTCAATCAATTAGAGGCAACTTTTGAACAGTATAAAAATGACCCAGAATTTATTGCAGAATACAAACATTATTTGAAAGACTATTCTGGACGCGAAACACCACTCTACTTTGCGGAAAGTTTAACAGAGCATTTAGGTGGAGCAAAAATTTATTTGAAGCGCGAAGACTTGAATCACCTAGGTTCGCATAAATTGAATAACGTCTTGGGGCAAATCCTCTTGGCCAAACGCATGGGCAAAACGCGCGTGATTGCTGAAACAGGAGCAGGTCAACACGGTGTAGCTACAGCAGCTGCAGCAGCTAAGTTTGGCATGGCCTGTGATGTCTACATGGGGGCAGAAGACGTGGAACGCCAACGCTTGAATGTCTTCCGCATGGAAATGATGGGGGCAACCGTCCATGCGGTTGAAACCGGGACTAAGACCTTGAAAGATGCCGTTGATGCTGCCTTTGGAGCATGGATGGCAGATCTGGATGCCTTTTACGTTTTGGGTTCTGCTGTTGGTCCTCACCCTTACCCAACCATTGTGCATGAATTCCAAAAGGTGATCAGTGAAGAATCTAAACGCCAAATCTTGGAAAAAGAAGGTCGCTTGCCAGACTATGTGATTGCCTGTGTCGGTGGTGGCTCCAATGCCATCGGTGCCTTTTCTGAATATGTCGCAGAAGAGGAAGTCGGCTTGATTGGGGTAGAAGCAGCTGGACATGGCTTGGACACCGATCAACACGCAGCGACCATGACCAAAGGGACTATTGGTGTGGTTGATGGGATGAAGACCTATGCAGTCTTTGGCGAAGATGGAAAAGTAGCGCCAGTGTACTCGATCTCTGCTGGTTTGGACTACCCAGGGGTTGGCCCAGAGCATGCTTTCTTTAAAGATTCTGGTCGTGTCGAATACGTAGCAGCAACAGATGATGAAGCGGTTCAAGCTCTTCTTCTTCTCAGTAAGACAGAAGGAATCCTCCCAGCCATTGAAAGCTCACACGCGATTGCAGAAGCGGTCAAACGTGCTCCACAATTGGATAAAGACAAGATCATCATCATCAATGTTTCCGGACGTGGGGACAAGGACGTAGCTGCCATCGCTGATTATCTAGAAGCGAAAGCTGCAAAATAAAAAGAATTTATCTGCAAAACATCGTATAAAGCAGTAAAGCGTGATAACTGAGAAAGAGACAGGGAACAAAGGGAATCCGGTCTCTTTCTTTTTTGAGAGCAAATACGAGAATGCCTAAGATGGATGCGATCTGAATGAGAATGAGGATCTTGGTAGAAGAAAAGCTTAGCGAAAAGGTGGCGAGTAAGAGGAAATCTCCTGCTCCCATTCCGATAAAGAAAAAGTGAGCTCCGATCGCAAGGAGTAAAAAGACCAGCATGAGGAGATTACTACCGGATAAAAAGAGGACCAGGGCATGGAGACAGCACCAGATGACCAAGGGGTATTCCATAAAGCGAAGGTCATAGATGGCTAAAACGGCAGCTCCCAGTAGTGTTAGAAGTTGAGGCAGGGAAAGGTAACCATTGGCGCAGGCTAAAAAGAGCAGGCCACTCCAGACCTCAAAAAGGCAGTACCAAAATGGGTAGGGCTGATGACAGTAGCGACAGCGAAATCGATGGAGTAGTTGCGAGATGATGGGGATGAGATCCCAAACTCCAAGGACGTGCTGACAGTGATCACAATGACTGCGAGGAGCGAGAATGGATTGGTTTGGGAAACGGTCGACAACTAGTCCCAAAAAAGAGGCGATGCAAGTACCGATGGTAAAAAAATAAAAGTTGATCATACTTATTTATTCGTAAAGTAAGCGGAAAATTTCATCATTTGCTTGAAAATCTTGTAAAGCCTTTCTAAATTTGATACAATAATGAACATGAAAAACCTGTATGATGTTCAACAATTTTTAAAACGTTTTGGAATCATCATTTATGTGGGGAAGCGCCTCTATGACATCGAATTGATGAAAATTGAGCTTCAACGTCTTTATGATGCAGGCCTGATGGAGCGGCTCGATTATTTAGAAGCCGATACCGTTTTAAGAAGAGAACACAAGCAAGAATTAGAATTTTTGAAAAAGAGTGAGGTAGAGTGATGGGAAATATCATTGTTTGGTTGGCTATTTTAGGAGCATTTGGATGGATGGCGTTTAATTATTTCCGCATCCGTAAAGCTGCTAAATTTGTGGACAATGCGACTTTTGAAGAGCTGATTCGTAAAGGGCAGTTGATTGACTTGCGAGAGCCAGCTGAGTTTCATGCCAAGCATATTTTAGGAGCACGCAACATTCCTTCTACTCAGTTGAAGTTGAGTCTTGCAGCCTTGCGCAAAGATAAACCAATTTTGCTCTATGAAAATAGCCGTAGTTCGCGTGTAACCAATGCGGCTCTCTATCTTAAGAAACAGGGCTATACAGACATTTATGTCTTGTCTTATGGTCTTGATTCTTGGAATGGGAAAGTGAAAAAAGACGTTTAATAAAAAGAGCTCTAACTGCAGCAAATGTGTGGTTAGAGCTTTTTTATCTTGTTTTTTCAAGGTAGTATTTGACCCATGTGAGCTCTACCTCATTCAAAGGCCGGCTTTCACCAGGGGCTAACTGAGGATCCAAGGTGAAGGGACCAAAAGACAAGCGTTTTAAGGTCATTACTTTGACTCCAATGGCCAAAAACATCTTTTTCACTTGGTGGTATTTTCCTTCTGAGATTCGGACCTGGGCCTTGCTGTAGCTGGGGTGGCTTTCTAGAATGGTCAAGGAGGCAGGCTTGCAGAGAGGGCCGTCAGTGAATGAAATCCCATTCTGAAATTGCTCTATGTGGGCTGCATAGAGCGGACCATTGACTTCTACCTCATAGACCTTCTCCACATGGTATTGAGGATGGAGCAGTTGAAAGCCTAAGGGACCATTATCTGTGACGAGGAGCAGACCACTGGTGTCGCGATCGAGGCGGCCAAGAGGATAGAGGTCTGGGTACTCTTGCTGAGGGTCCACTAGATCGATCACCGTTGGATGGTGGGCGTCTCTTTTGGCGGTCACGGCCCCGATTGGTTTATGGAGCATGTAGTAGTGGTGACGCGGTTCTTGAATGATCCGATCCCCTATTTGGATTTGTTGGAGTCCAGGGTCGATGTTTTGGGATAGTTTTTGAGCTGGTAGGTGATCGACCAAGATTTGCCTTCGGGCCAGAAGTTGTTTGATGTCTTTACGAGCGTACTGATGGTCTGCCATCAATTGATCTAATCTCATGGGAGCCTCTTTTTCTGAAATTCTTATCATCAGTGTATCATGAAAAGAAAAGGAAATCGAGTCGGAGAAAAGAAATGAAGATGAAAACATTTACAACTAGCTGAACTGTGTTTTTTAGATAGGACTGTGGTATAATTGTTCAGTTAGAAATATTATTTAAATTTTATAGAGGAAATCATGACAAAATTAAGAGAAAATATTCGTAACGTTGCGATCATTGCCCACGTTGACCATGGTAAAACAACCTTGGTAGACGAATTGTTGAAACAATCGCACACCTTGGATGAACGTAAAGAATTGCAAGAACGTGCAATGGACTCAAACGATCTTGAAAAAGAACGTGGGATCACTATCCTTGCTAAAAATACAGCCGTTGCTTATAACGGAACTCGAATCAATATCATGGACACACCAGGACACGCGGACTTCGGTGGAGAAGTGGAACGGATCATGAAAATGGTCGATGGGGTTGTATTGGTCGTTGATGCCTATGAAGGAACCATGCCTCAGACGCGTTTCGTATTGAAAAAAGCCTTGGAACAAGATCTTGTTCCGATCGTTGTAGTCAACAAAATCGATAAACCATCTGCTCGTCCAGAAGAAGTTGTAGACGAAGTTCTTGAACTCTTCATCGAATTGGGTGCGGATGACGACCAATTGGAATTCCCAGTTGTTTATGCATCAGCGATCAACGGAACCTCTTCACTTTCAGATGATCCAGCTGATCAAGAGCACACAATGGCACCGATCTTTGATACCATCATTGATCACATCCCAGCCCCAGTTGATAACTCAGATGAGCCACTTCAATTCCAAGTATCCCTGCTTGATTACAACGACTTCGTTGGACGTATTGGTATCGGACGTGTCTTCCGTGGTACTGTAAAAGTTGGGGACCAAGTAACCCTTTCTAAATTGGATGGAACGACTAAGAACTTCCGTGTTACCAAACTCTTTGGTTTCTTTGGTTTGGAACGCCGTGAAATTCAAGAAGCTAAAGCGGGTGATTTGATCGCTATCTCTGGTATGGAAGATATCTTCGTTGGAGAAACGATCACACCGACAGACGCAGTTGAAGCTCTTCCAATCCTTCACATCGATGAACCAACGCTTCAAATGACCTTCTTGGTTAACAACTCACCATTTGCTGGTCGCGAAGGAAAATGGGTGACCTCTCGTAAAGTTGAAGAACGTTTGCAAGCGGAATTGCAAACAGACGTCTCTCTTCGTGTTGACCCGACTGACTCACCTGATAAATGGACAGTTTCAGGACGTGGGGAATTGCACTTGTCTATCTTGATCGAAACCATGCGTCGTGAAGGATACGAATTGCAAGTATCTCGTCCAGAAGTTATCATCAAGGAAATCGATGGTGTCAAATGTGAACCATTTGAGCGCGTGCAAATCGATACACCAGAAGAATACCAAGGATCTGTTATCCAAAGCCTTTCTGAACGTAAAGGTGAAATGTTGGATATGATCTCAACTGGTAACGGTCAAACTCGTTTGGTCTTCCTTGTTCCAGCGCGTGGGTTGATTGGCTACTCAACAGAGTTCTTGTCAATGACACGTGGTTACGGAATCATGAACCACACCTTTGACCAATACTTACCAGTGATTCCAGGAGAAATCGGTGGACGTCACCGTGGTGCTCTTGTTTCAATCGATAACGGAAAAGCAACCACTTACTCTATCATGTCTATCGAAGAACGTGGTACGATCTTTGTCAATCCAGGTACAGAAGTTTACGAAGGAATGATCATCGGGGAAAACTCTCGTGAGAACGACTTGACCGTAAACATTACGAAAGCAAAACAAATGACCAACGTTCGTTCAGCTACTAAGGACCAAACAGCGGTTATCAAGACTCCTCGTATCTTGACCTTGGAAGAATCTCTTGAGTTCTTGAATGACGATGAGTACATGGAAGTAACACCTGAATCTATCCGTTTGCGGAAACAAATCTTGAACAAAGCAGAACGCGAAAAAGCAAATAAAAAGAAAAAATCAGCAGCTGCTGAATAATACGGAAAGAAAGGAGAAGCAAAATGGTCTATTTTATCTTAGGGATTTTGATTCTCCTTTTTTACCTTTTTATGACCCCAAAAAGTATTCGTGGTACCTTAAACAGTGTCACAATGGTGGTCTTGATCGTCTCCATTATCGTACTGACTTGTCTCGCTATTTTTCAGATATTCCAACTACCGTCTGAGTTTTTTGTCGGTGCCTTTCTCGCCTTTGTTGGCTACCTGGCTTTGGTGGATATTTCCAAAATGACGACCAAACAGAAAAAATAAACGCTGACGTGATTTTTAAAGCCCTTTGGGCTTTTTAATTTTGCTAAAAAAAGGTAAAATAGAGAGTGATAAAAATGGAGCGAAGAAATCATGAAATTTGTGAAACATTTTGAAAATAAAAAGGTTCTTGTATTAGGTTTGGCTAAGTCAGGCGAGTCAGCTGCCCGTTTGTTGGATCGCTTAGGAGCGATTGTGACCGTCAATGATGGCAAACCTTTTGAAGAAAATCCAGCAGCACAAAGTTTACTGGAAGAAGGGATTAAAGTTGTGACAGGAGGTCACCCTCTGGAACTGTTGGATGAAGACTTTGCCGTCATGGTCAAAAATCCAGGAATCCCTTATACGAATCCGATGGTCGAAAAAGCGCTTGAAAAGGGCATTCCCGTCCTCACTGAAGTGGAATTGGCCTATCTGATTTCGGATGCGCCAATTATTGGGATTACAGGATCAAACGGAAAAACGACGACGACAACCATGATCGGGGAAGTCTTGACGGCTGCCGGCCAAGGTGGTTTATTGTCTGGGAATATCGGTTTTCCAGCTAGTCAAGTTGCACAAACAGCAACAGAAAAGAATGTTCTGGTCATGGAATTGTCTTCTTTCCAATTGATGGGAATTGAAGCCTTCCATCCAGAGATTGCAGTGATTACCAACCTCATGCCGACCCATATCGACTATCATGGTTCTTTTGAAAATTATGTAGCTGCCAAATGGAATCTTCAAAAGAATATGACAGAAAAAGATGTCATTGTCTTGAACTTCAACCAAGACCTAGCCAAGGAACTCGCTACAAAAACCAAGGCAAGGGTCCTTCCATTTTCAACGGTTGAAAAAGTGGATGGGGCTTATTTGGAAGATGGACTTCTCAAGTTTAAGGGAGAAGCTGTCATGCGTGCAGATGAACTGGGCGTTCCAGGTAGTCACAATGTAGAGAATGCCTTGGCAACGATTGCTGTTGCAAAAGTCCGAGGTGTGGAGAATGAGGTCATTAAAGAAACCTTGTCGGCCTTTGGAGGAGTGAAACACCGTCTTCAATATGTGGATGAAATTCAAGGTGTCAAATTCTACAATGATAGCAAATCGACTAATATTCTAGCAACACAAAAAGCTCTTTCTGGTTTTGATAACAGCAAGGTGATCTTGATTGCAGGGGGGCTCGATCGTGGCAATGAATTTGATGAATTGGTGCCTCACATTACTGGTTTAAAGGAAATGGTGATTCTAGGGGAATCAGCTCCTCGAGTGAAACGCGCAGCAGATAAAGCTGGCGTCTCTTATGTTGATGCAGCAGATGTAGCGGATGCTACAAAGAAAGCCTTCGACTTGGCTAGCCCCGGAGATGTTGTACTACTAAGTCCTGCCAATGCCAGCTGGGATATGTATCCGAATTTTGAAGTGCGTGGGGATGAATTCCTTGCTACAGTAAAAGGGTTGAAATAAGATGAAAAAAATAATGTTTACTGGTGGGGGAACCGTGGGACATGTGACCCTTAATCTCCTCTTGATTCCAAAATTTATCGAAGATGGATGGGAAGTTCATTATATTGGGGACAAAAAAGGAATCGAATACCAAGAGATCAAAAAGTCTGGCTTAGACGTACGCTTCCATTCAATTGCAACGGGGAAATTGCGCCGTTATTTCTCTTTCCAAAATATGATGGATGTGTTCAAGGTAGCTTGGGGAACGCTCCAGTCCATTGCAATCCTGCTTCGTGTGCGCCCACAAGTTCTCTTCTCAAAAGGGGGATTTGTCTCTGTGCCGCCGGTGATCGCAGCTAGACTCACGCGTGTCCCTGTCTATATCCATGAGTCGGATCTCTCGATGGGATTGGCCAATAAAATTGCTTATAAATTCGCTACCAAGATGTACACGACTTTTGAGCAAGCTCATGGTTTAACAAAGAGTGCGCATATCGGTGCGGTAACCAAGGTCACAGATCGTATTCCGACAACTTCTGAAAAATTAGAAGAAAAAACAAAAGGTTTCCGAAAAGACTTGCCGACTCTTCTCTTTGTCGGAGGATCAGCTGGTGCGCGTGTCTTTAATGAATTTGTGACAGAGCACAAAGCAGAGCTCATGCAGCACTACAATATCATCAATTTGACAGGCGATTCAACATTGAATCAGGCTGAGGGCGGTTTGTATCGAGTGGATTATGTAACGGATCAGTATTTGCCAATGCTCCAGAAGGCTGATTTAGTGGTGACTAGAGGTGGGGCCAATACCTTATTTGAGCTCTTAGCTATGAACAAACTCCATTTGATTGTACCGCTAGGAAAAGAAGCCAGCCGTGGCGATCAGATTGAAAATGCCCAATATTTTGTGGATAAAGGTTATGCAGAGCAATTGCAGGAAGAGCAATTGACGCTCGAAACCTTCAATGAAACCATTCAAGAAATGTTGAAGCAAAGCCAAGTCTACCACCAAGCAATGGAAAAATCGACAGAACTCCTTTCACTAGACGATTTTTATGGCCTGCTTCAAAAAGATATCAGTAAGGGAAAAGATGACGGACGACAATAAAAAAACGCCAACGGATGACAAAATTACAGAATTGTCAGCCTGGCAAAAAAGAAACAAAGAATATTTAGAAAAAAAAGCGCTTGAAAAAGCGGAAGAAGCTGAAACAGAGGAAACTGAAAGCGAAGAAGCAAAAGAAGACGAAGACCTTTCAGAAAAAGAAACAGCTTCCGTCTCAGAGGAAGAATCTGACGAACGAAAAGAGTCTGAAGAGGAAGATGAATCTGAGGCCGAAGAGGATCCAGAAGCAGATGGAGAAAGTTCAGAAGGAGAAGAGGATGATCCGGCTGTAGAGGAGCTAGATCCTTCAGAGAAGCAAGAGAAAAAGCCTTCATTTTTTAAAGGCTTAAAGACGAAAAAGCCAAAGAAGGAACCGACAGTGGCAAAACGCCATATCTATCGTGCCCTTCCGGTTATCGGAATCAGCTCGATTGTCGCCCTTCTCTCAATCTATTTTTTAAGTCCCTTGTCCACACAGAAAGTGATTGAATTTTCAGGGAACAAAGCGGTTGACCAGCAACTCTTATATGAAAAAAGTCGCATCAAAGAAGAAGATTATACTCTGACGACCTTCCTTCATAAATCGGTCTATGAACAAAATATGAAAACGGCTAGTCCATGGATCAAAGAGGTTCACATGCATTATCAATTCCCGGTGACCTTTAAAGTCAATATCGTGGAACACAAAGTGGTTGCCTATTATGTGACCGGAGAAGACCACTATCCAGTGTTGGAAAATGGAGAAGTAGTGGAAACAGTAACTCCAGCTTCAGAATTGCCGTCCTCCTATATTAGCTTAAAATTCTCAGATCGAGAATTGGTTAGACAATTTGTCCAAGAAATGAAGTCTATTTCTTCTTCCATTACGGATAAAATTGTTTCGGTTGATCTGACACCGAGCAAGGTCACCAAGGATCTGGTGACCATCACCATGAAAAACGATAATAAAATCTTGGTGCCTGTTTCCCAAATTACCCGCAAGCTTCCTTATTATAAAGCGATCAGTAAGCAATTAGACGATGATTCGACTATCGATATGGAGGCTGGAGTTTTCAGCTATAGTGAACAATCCATCGCAGATGCCAAAGAGCAAGCTGAAAAAGAAAAGGCTGAAAGTACAGAAAAGCAAGAAGAACATTCTGAGGAAGCAAGCCACGAACAGAATCAAGAACAGAATCCAGAAGGAGAGAATTCTTCTGGAAATGAGTAAAGCCCATAAATTATCTCAAATAATTGAAGAAAAAATGTCCATTTTAGGCTTCTTTGTGATATAATGAAGTTTGGATAGTTCCAACTAAAAGGGCTATAAATAGATGTAAAGTGAAAACAAATAAAGAGAGAGGACTGGTGTAATGGCTAGAGACGGCTTTTTTACAGGTTTAGATATCGGTACTAGTTCAATAAAAGTATTGGTGGCAGAACATGTCAATGGAGAAATGAATGTAATTGGAGTCAGCAATGCAAAAAGTGCTGGCGTCAAAGATGGAATTATAGTAGATATCGAAGCTGCTTCAAATGCAATTAAAACTGCAATCAGCCAAGCTGAAGAAAAAGCAGGGATTTCAATCAATCTAGTCAATGTTGGGTTGCCTGCAAACTTACTACAAATCGAAGCAACTCAAGGAATGATTCCAGTCACAAGTGATTCGAAAGAAATCACAGATGCAGATGTTGAAAATGTTGTCAAATCTGCACTCACAAAAAGTATGACACCGGATCGTGAAGTAATCACTTTCATTCCTGAGGAATTCACAGTTGATGGTTTCCAAGGGATCCGCGATCCACGCGGAATGATGGGGATCCGACTTGAAATGCGTGGCCTTCTTTATACAGGACCTCGTACAATCTTGCACAATTTGCGTAAAACCGTTGAACGTGCAGGCTTACAAGTTGAAAACATCATCATTTCACCGCTTGCGATGATCAAGACAGTCTTGAATGAAGGCGAACGTGAATTCGGAGCAACGGTGATCGATATGGGTGGTGGCCAAACGACGGTGGCATCTGTTCGTAGCCAAGAACTTCAATTTACAAATATCTATCAAGAAGGTGGCGATTATGTTACCAAAGATATTTCTAAAGTATTGAAAACTTCTCAAAAATTGGCAGAAGGCTTGAAGTTCAACTATGGTGAAGCCTATGTACCATCTGCTGGAAACGAAGTCTTCCATGTAGAAGTCATCGGTGAAGTAGAGCCAGTTGAAGTGACTGAGAAGTACTTAGCTGAAATCATTTCAGCACGTATCAAACACATCTTTGAGCAAATCAAACAAGACCTTGAGAGAAGACATTTGTTGGACCTTCCTGGTGGTATTGTGATCATCGGTGGAGGTGCGATCCTTCCTGGTGTTGAAGAATTGGCTCAAGAAGTCTTTGGTGTAAATGTGAAATTGTTTGTTCCAAATCAAATTGGAATTCGCAATCCAGCTTTTGCCCATGTGATTAGCTTGTCTGAATATGCAGGCAATTTGACAGATGTGGATATTATTGCTCAAGCTGCGGTTCATGGAGACGAAGTCTTGCGTCAACAACCGATTCAATTTGATCGACCTGTGCAACCACAAGTACAACCACAACCTGCTGCTCCAGCACAACCGGTAGTACCTGCGTACAATGCTGAGAAGATTGAATCTCCAGTAGATGCTCAAGAAATTCCAGTAGCAAGCAATGATAGCAAAAAAGAACCAAAAACTACATTCACAGACCGAATGAAAAATTTGATCGGTAATATGTTTGATTAAGGAGTGTAAGTATTTATGACATTTTCATTTGACACAGCAGCGGCACAAGGTGCAGTAATTAAAGTAATCGGTGTCGGTGGCGGTGGCGGTAACGCCATCAATCGTATGATTGACGAAGGCGTTGCCGGTGTAGAATTCATCGCAGCTAATACAGATGTTCAAGCACTTTCAAGTGCTAAAGCTGAAACAGTTATCCAATTGGGTCCAAAATTGACTCGTGGATTGGGTGCTGGAGGTCAACCTGAAGTTGGTCGTAAGGCAGCTGAAGAAAGCGAAGAAGTGTTAACAGAAGCTTTGCAAGGTGCAGACATGGTCTTCATCACTGCAGGGATGGGTGGAGGATCTGGTACAGGTGCTGCACCAGTCATCGCTCGTATTGCTAAAGCAGTTGGTGCTTTGACAGTAGCAGTTGTTACTCGTCCATTCGGGTTTGAAGGTTCAAAACGTGGGAACTTCGCTATTGAAGGGATCAATGAACTTCGCGAACATGTAGATACATTGTTGATTATTTCTAATAACAACTTGCTTGAAATTGTGGATAAGAAGACACCGCTTCTTGAAGCGTTGAGTGAAGCTGACAACGTTCTTCGTCAAGGTGTTCAAGGGATCACTGACTTGATCACAAGTCCTGGATTGATCAACCTTGACTTTGCAGACGTGAAGACTGTTATGGAAAACAAAGGAAATGCCCTCATGGGTATTGGTGTTGGTAGCGGTGAAGAACGCGTTATCGAAGCAGCTCGTAAAGCTATCTACTCACCACTTCTTGAAACAACCATTGACGGTGCTGAAGACGTGATCGTCAACGTAACAGGTGGTTTGGATATGACTTTGATCGAAGCTGAAGAAGCTTCAGAAATTGTGAACCAAGCTGCAGGTCACGGAGTGAACATCTGGTTGGGTACATCTATTGATGAATCTCTTAAAGATGAAATCCGCGTGACGGTTGTTGCAACCGGTGTCCGTCAAGACAAGGTAGAACGCGTCAGCGGAATTGCTTCCTCACAACGTCCTTATAAAACAGGACCACGTGAACAACGCCCACAAACGGCACCATTTGACCGTGAATTTGATTTGAAACAAGATGTTGAATTGCCAACAACTCCAAGTCGTCCAGCGGTAGAACCAAACCGTGGCTCAGCTTTTGGTGATTGGGATATTCGCCGTGAGAATATCGTTCGCCAAACTGAACCAACATCAACACATCAAGTTGATCGTTATGTAGATTCATCTTCAGATGATGATGAATTGGAAACACCACCATTCTTCCGGAATCGTTAATCATGAATCTGGTAGAGAATGCTGATCTTGTACGGCAACAAGTTGAAACAGCAAGAAACAAAGCTAACCGTCAAGATCAAGTCAATGTGATAGCTGTCACCAAGTATGTAGATGTTGCAACAACAGAAGCACTGGTGAAAACAGGTATCCAACATATCGGTGAAAATCGTGTTGATAAATTCCTAGAAAAGTATCAAGCTCTAAAAGAGTATGATCTCACTTGGCACTTGATTGGGAGCCTCCAACGGCGAAAAGTAAAAGACGTGATCAATCTCGTCGATTACTTTCATGCCTTGGATTCGGTAAAGCTCGCTCAAGAAATTCAAAAGCGAGCAGAACACCCGATCAAGTGTTTCCTCCAAGTGAACATTTCTGGTGAAGAAAGTAAGCATGGATTTGCACCCGATGAACTGGATGATGTTTTAGCGGAAATCGCACAGCTGGACAAAATTGAAATTGTTGGTTTAATGACGATGGCTCCTTTTGAGGCTAGTCAAGAAGAGTTGCAGGATATTTTTTCAAAAACTCACCAACTTCAGAAACAACTAGAAAAGAAACAATTAAAAAATATGCCTTTTTCAGAACTAAGTATGGGTATGAGTCGTGACTTTGAAGTAGCCATTGCGAACGGAGCGACTTATGTTAGAATTGGGACATCATTTTTTAAATAGGAAAGAACTATGTCATTAAAAGATAAATTTAACAACTTTATTGACTACTTCACAGAAGACGGTGAAGAAGTAGAAGTTCGCGAGGCAAAAGCAGCTGGGGCGGAAACACAACCAGTTCCACAGCCGACTCCTCAAGTGACTTCTCCACGTCCACAGATTAGTCAAAGAGAACCAGTAAAACCAAAACCGACTCCTGTCGCACCTGTTACGACTCCAGTGTCTACAGCGGCAGTGAAGGAACCTGTTTCAACAACGAAAAATACATCTGAAAATATTACTCGCTTGCATGAACGTCAACGTGAATTGGCTGCTAATCGTGCGAATACAGATGAAAAGATTACCATTGATGTACGCTATCCCCGCAAATACGAGGAAGCGACTGAAATTGTTGATCTATTACTATCTAATGAGAGTATTTTGATTGACTTCCAATATATGACTGAAGTACAAGCTCGTCGTTGTTTAGATTATTTGGATGGGGCTCGTTATGTTTTAGCAGGAAATCTTCGTCGTGTTGCAAGTACTATGTACTTGTTGACTCCAATTAATGTAGTCGTTAACATTGAAGATATCCGCCTTCCAAATGATGTGGAAGTGACAGAATTTGACTATGATATGAAACGTAATCGTTAAGATGGTTATCTTTCAATACTTATCAAATATCATTCAAATCTATTCCATCATTCTTGTCATCTATGCCTTACTATCTTGGTTCCCTGGGGCACCTCAGAGTACTCTTGGACAAATGGTTCACCGCCTAGTTGAACCATTTTTGAGCCTTTTTAGAAAGTTACCATTGCAGTTTGGGGGCTTGGATTTTACAGTTCTAGTAGCACTTTTGGTCTTGAACTTGATGAATCAGTTATTAGCCCGCTTGTTCCTACTTTTGATTGGATAGAATACGATGGGACAGACAGAGATTTACCAACATTTCAATCGCGAAGATCACGAATTCATTGATCGTTGTATTGAATTGTCTGAAAGAGTGGTGGAACGCTATTCTGTTGAGGTGACGGGTTTTTTAAACCCTCATCAGGTCACTATTTTACGAAATGTCGCGGCAAGCTACCAATTACAGGTCTTTGCTTCCAGTGATGAGCAGAAAATGGAGTATGCCAAGGTTATTGTTGCTCCAGATTATTACCAATTAGATCCAAGTGACTTTGATCTGGCCTTATTGGAAATGGTCTATGCTTCAAAATTTCATCACTTGACCCATTCCCAGGTACTGGGGACCATTGTTCACCAATTAGGTGTGGAGCGCAAGTCCTTTGGAGATATTCTGACAAGTGATGGAAAGATCCAAGTATTTGTTGAACAGCGTTTTGTTCACTATTTCATGGATCACATCCAGAAAATTTCTCGGGTACCTGTTAAGCTGAGGGAAGTTCCTCTCTCTGAACAAATGATCATAGAGGAAGAAAGCCAGCAGCGAGATATTCTCGTGTCGAGTTATCGGTTAGATAAGGTGATTTCTGGGACCTTCAAGCTTTCGCGCTCACAAGCTAGTCAGTTGATTAGTTCTGGTCTAGTGAAAGTTAACTATGCGACTACTTCCAATGTTAGCTATGCTGTAGGTCTGAATGATTTAGTCAGTGTCCGACGCTTTGGGCGTCTTAAAATTGTTTCTGAAAATGGTATTTCAAAGAGTGGAAAATATAAAGTAACTGTTGAAGTACTCTTAAGTAAAAAATGAGGAGGAGTTATGGCTCTTACTGCTTTAGAAATTAAAGATAAAACTTTTGGCGTTAAATTTAGAGGGTATGATGCGAACGAAGTAGAAGAATTTCTAGATATCGTTGTTCGCGATTATGAAGATCTTGTTCGTTTAAATCATGATCAAGAAGCAAAAATTCAAGCTCTTGAAGAACGCTTAAACTATTTTGATGAAATGAAAGATTCATTGAGTCAATCTGTTTTGATTGCACAAGATACTGCTGAACGTGTCAAACAAGCTGCTAACGAACGTTCTGAAAATATTGTTCGTCAAGCTGAACAAGATGCACAGCACTTAGTAGATGAAGCAAAACAAAAAGCAAATGAAATCCTTCGTCATGCAACGGATAATGCCAAGAAGGTTGCCGTTGAAACAGAGGAATTGAAGAACAAGACACGCGTCTTCCATCAACGTTTGAAATCAACAATCGAAAGCCAATTGAGCATTATCGATACACCTGAATGGGATGAAATTCTTCGCCCAACAGCTATGTACATTCAAACAAGTGATGAAGCTTTCCGTGAAATTGTGGAGAAAGCTTTGGGTGAATCAGTTCACCATCATCATGCAGAAGATGATAACATTGATTTGACTCGTCAATTCTCACCAGCTGAAATCGAAGAATTGCAAAAACGCATCGAAGCTGCTAACTTAGAATTGGGTGCAACACAAGCGTTTGAAGGTTTGAATGAAAAAGTTCAATCTGCTTTAGAAGAAGCAGAGCACGCTCGTCATGAAAATGAAGAAGTTGTTGCGGTTGAAGAAACTGTTCAACCAGAAGATGAAGCAAATCGTGAATCTGTCAATATTTTATAATTTTGTAAAAACAGGTCCATTAATGATAGGTCTAGCGAGCAGATGATGGTGGAAGATCTGCACTCCCTCTTAATGGATGATCCTTTTACAGTATTCGTTCTGAACCCTTGAGTAAGAACGGACGTTTCCCTCGTTACGGGATGAGAGGAGAAGGTCGCTTGCGACTTCTCGAACAAAGGTGGTACCACGAGCAATCGTCCTTTTTAGGATGCTCGTGTTTTTTTTATAGCTTTTAAATCAATAAGGAGACACAATGAAACTCAAAGAAACATTGAATCTTGGGAAAACAGCTTTTCCAATGCGGGCTGGGCTTCCAACGAAAGAACCAGTTTGGCAAAAAGAATGGGAAGATGCAAAATTGTATCAACGCCGTCAAGAGTTGAATGTAGGAAAACCGCATTTTACCCTTCATGATGGCCCTCCCTATGCCAACGGAAATATTCACGTAGGGCATGCCATGAACAAGATCTCAAAAGATATCATTGTTCGTTCTAAGTCTATGTTAGGATTTTATGCCCCTTATATTCCAGGTTGGGATACCCATGGTTTGCCAATTGAGCAAGTCTTGGCTAAACAAGGTGTGAAACGCAAAGAAATGGACTTGGTTGAGTACTTGAAACTCTGCCGTGAATATGCGCTTTCTCAAGTAGATAAACAACGCGAAGACTTTAAACGCTTAGGTATTTCAGGTGATTGGGATCATCCTTATGTAACCTTGACGCCTGACTATGAAGCAGCGCAAATTCGCGTCTTTGGTGAAATGGCCAATAAAGGCTATATCTACCGTGGAGCTAAGCCAGTTTACTGGTCTTGGTCTTCTGAATCAGCCCTCGCTGAAGCAGAGATTGAATACCATGATTTGGTATCAACGTCTCTTTATTATGCGAACAAGGTTAAAGATGGTAAGGGTATCCTAGATACAGACACTTACATCGTTGTCTGGACAACAACTCCATTTACGGTTACAGCTTCTCGTGGATTGACGGTAGGAGCAGAGTTTGATTATGTCGTAGTGAAACCTGCTGGATCTGACCGCAAGTATGTCGTAGCATCTGAGCTCTTGCCAAGTCTTTCTGAAAAATTCGGTTGGGAAAATGCTGAAGTCCTTGCGACTTACCAAGGAAAAGAATTGAACCATATCGTTACAGAACACCCATGGGATCCTGAAGTGGATGAATTGGTGATCCTTGGTGAGCATGTAACCCTTGATTCAGGTACTGGTATCGTCCATACCGCTCCTGGTTTTGGTGAGGATGACTACAATGTAGGGATTGCCAATGGCCTCGAAGTTGCTGTTACTGTTAACGAACGAGGAATCATGATGGAGAATGCTGGCCCTGACTTTGCAGGTCAGTTCTATGACAAGGTTGTTCCAACGGTTATCGAAAAACTTGGTGATTTGCTTCTTGCTAAAGAAGAAATCTCTCACTCCTACCCATTTGACTGGCGGACGAAAAAACCAATCATCTGGCGTGCCGTGCCACAATGGTTTGCTTCTGTTTCAAAATTCCGCCAAGAAATCTTGGATGAAATTGAAAAAGTAAAATTCCACTCAGAATGGGGGAAAGTCCGTCTTTACAACATGATTCGTGACCGTGGTGACTGGGTCATCTCTCGTCAACGTGCATGGGGAGTTCCACTTCCAATCTTCTACGCTGAAGATGGTACACCAATCATGACAGCTGAAACCATCGAACATGTAGCGCAACTCTTTGAAGAGCACGGATCAATCGTTTGGTGGCAACGTGATGCCAAAGACCTCTTGCCAGAAGGATTTACACATCCAGGTTCACCAAATGGTGAGTTCAAAAAAGAAACAGATATCATGGACGTCTGGTTCGACTCAGGTTCATCATGGAATGGGGTCGTGGTTAACCGTCCAGAACTCAAATACCCAGCAGATCTTTACCTAGAAGGTTCAGACCAATACCGTGGGTGGTTCAACTCATCACTCATCACATCTGTGGCGAACCATGGCGTAGCGCCTTATAAACAAATCTTGTCACAAGGTTTCGCCTTGGATGGTAAAGGTGAGAAGATGTCTAAATCTCTTGGGAATACCATTGCTCCAAGCGATGTTGAAAAGCAATTTGGTGCTGAAATCTTGCGTCTCTGGGTAACAAGTGTAGACTCAAGCAACGACGTGCGTATCTCTATGGATATCTTGAGCCAAGTCTCTGAGACTTACCGTAAGATCCGTAATACCCTTCGTTTCTTGATTGCTAACACATCTGACTTTAACCCAGATGAGGATGCAGTCGCTTATGAAGAACTTCGTTCTGTTGATAAGTACATGACCATCCGCTTTAACCAACTTGTTAAGACGATTCGTGACGCTTATGCAAACTTCGAATTCTTGACGATTTATAAGGCTTTGGTTAACTTTATCAATGTTGATCTGTCAGCCTTCTACCTTGATTTTGCCAAAGATGTTGTCTACATCGAAGGTGCGAAATCACTTGAACGCCGTCAGATGCAAACAGTCTTCTATGACATCCTTGTGAAAATCACTAAACTCTTGACGCCAATTCTTCCTCACACTGCTGAAGAAATCTGGTCATACCTTGAGTTTGAAGCAGAGGATTTTGTTCAATTATCAGAATTGCCAGAAGCAGAAACGTTTGCCAACCAAGAAGAAATCTTGGATACTTGGTCAGCCTTCATGGACTTCCGTGGTCAAGCTCAAAAAGCCTTGGAAGAAGCACGTAATGAAAAAGTGATTGGTAAATCACTAGAAGCTCACTTGACAGTTTATCCAAATGAAGTGGTAAAAACACTTCTTGGAGCTGTTGATAGCAATGTCGCTCAACTCTTGATTGTTTCTGAGTTGACCATTGCAGAAGGTTCAGCTCCAGAAGGTGCAGTGGCCTTCGAAGATGTTGCCTTCACTGTTGAACGTGCAGCTGGTGAAGTTTGTGACCGTTGCCGTCGTATCGATCCATCAACTGCAGAACGCCACTACCACGCAACCATCTGTGATCACTGTGCAAGCATTGTCGAAGAGAACTTTGCGGACGCAGTCGCAGAAGGATTTGAAGCAAAATAATAAGAAGTGAAAAATCGCAGGGAGAGAGTCTCCTTGCGACTTTTCAATAAAGAGGAAGTTATGTGGTACCAGAAAGAATTTAAGGAACTAGAACTGAAAGAGTTTTACGAGATCGTTCAGCTGCGATTAGAGACCTTTGTCGTGGAACAAACTAGGATCTACAATGATCTGGATGATGTTGATTATCGATCTATCCATCTTTTTCATCAAAATAGGGAAGGACGTGTGGATGCCTATGCTCGCATATTCGCAACGGGGCTGACGATTCATTTTGGCCGAGTGGCTGTAGCCAAAGACAGTCGTGGCCAAGGACTGGCAAAAGACATGGTAGAGCAAATTTTGGACCTGTGTGAACAGAGATTTCCTGGACGGACCATTGAAATTGAGGCTCAAGAACAGGTGGTCGGCTTGTATGAAAAATTAGGTTTTCAAACGGTGAGCGAGCCCTTTATCTTGGCTTCTTCCCCTCACGTAAAAATGATCTTTCAGAAATAAAGAATCCTTTCATCTCATAATCGAGGTGAAAGGATTTTTTTTGGAAAAAGATACCAAAAAAAAGTAAGGCAAATTGGCCTTACTTAGTAATTGGAAAGGAAATTTCAATTAGTTTATCGGAGTAGAGGGTTTTAATAGCGGATTGATCAATGTTTTGAAGATCAATCTTACGTTTTAAAAAGAACTCACGAATTAATTCTACTTCAGTTTCACGAATAGCACGGTGTTTGTTACTGATCAATAATTCATAGTGGGTTGGGGCTTGTGTAAAAACAACATCAGTATTGCCCGCGGAATAAACCTCGACAAGCAAGGCGTCAGTGCTGGCAAGTTGGCTCTTGACCAGTGCAGCATGACTATTGGTGGTATTAATGAGCTTCATATGAGTTCCTCCTGACCTCTATCTTCATTTATTATAGCACTTTTTTTTATTTTGTGAAAGAAGTCCTTTAGTTTTTATGGGCAATTTTCCACTGTTCAATGCCCCATTTATGGCTGCCTCGTTTCAGTTTTTCAATCGCTTCCTCTACTGGGAACCAAGAGAGATTGTTAAAATCTTCCAGTGGTTTTTGAGTTTCTGTGTAGTCGACGACTTCATAAATATAGGCAGGATTGTAGTAGTAGGTATCCCGGTGGCTAGAATAAAAATACTCGTCTGCTTGGCCATAGTATTGTCCTAAAATAGCGGTAAAGCCTAATTCTTCGATTAGTTCCCGTTTCAGAGCTTGCAAGTGATCTTCACCCGCCTCGATTTCCCCGCCAGGTAAGAACCAAGCCCCATTTGGAGCTTGAACGAGGATGATCTGATCCTGGTCCTTATTGGGAATAACAGCGTAGACACCGTAGCGGTTCACATACGCAACATCTTGTTTCTTTTCACCAAAACTTGGAATGGTCATGGTTTTCTCTTTTCTTATTTTTTCATCATTATATCATATTTTTTAGCAAAATCTGGAGGAAAAAAAGAAAGAGACTGGATTTTCCAGTCTCTGAATGTACATTTACTGATTAGGATTCTGAAGTTTGTTCAACTGGTTTGTGAGCAGACTTGATAGAGATTTTCCCATTGCTGGTCAAGACGGCTTTGAGTTGTTTTTCACTTGGGTGTTCCAGGTAATAATCGGTAATAGCATCTTCGATATGGTCTTGGATGGTACGACGGAGTGGGCGGGCCCCCATTTTTGGATCGTATCCCAGATCGACCAATTTTTCTTTCACCTTCTCTGTCACGTCCAGATGAATCTCATTTTGTGCGAGACGTTGATTGACTTCGTCGAGCATGAGGGTAACGATTTGAAGTAAGTTTTCTTTTGATAGAGGTTGGAATTCAATGATGCCATCAAAACGGTTCATGAATTCGGGGCTAAAGAAGTTACCGAGTTCTCCAAGTACAGAATTGGTGCGTCCTTCTCGAGCCGCTCCAAAACCAACATTGGCCTCAGCTTTACCGGTTCCAGCATTAGAGGTCATGATGATAATGGTATCTTTGAAGCTGACGGTGCGGCCTTGACCATCTGTCAGACGGCCATCATCCAAGACTTGCAGGAACATGTGCATGACGTCTGGATGAGCTTTTTCAACTTCATCCAACAAAACGAGAGAGTATGGATTGCGGCGGACCTTTTCAGTTAGTTGTCCAGCTTCATCGTAGCCCACATAGCCCGGAGGAGCTCCGACTAGTTTCGCTACGCTGTGTTTTTCCATGTATTCGCTCATATCAAAGCGGATCATATTGTCTGCAGAACCAAAGAGTTCAATCGCCAATTGTTTAGACAATTCGGTCTTCCCGACACCGGTTGGTCCGACAAAAAGGAAGCTTCCGATTGGACGATTTGGCGATCCTAGGCCGACACGATTGCGTCGAATGGCTTTCGCGATTTTATCTACTGCATCGTCTTGACCAATCACATGAGCTTTCAAATCAGAAGCCAGATTGATCAATTGAGACTGTTCCTTTTCTTTCAAATCACCAACAGGAATATTGGTCTTTTGTTCAACGATATGCTCAATGGTTTTTTCACTGATGACAGGAGTCTCCTGATCTGTGACATGTTGTCCTTGCATTTCCTTGTATTTCGCGATTTGGTCACGGAAGTAGGCTGCTTTTTCAAAGTCTTCTTCGCGGGTTGCTTGAGCTTTGAGGTTTTCAGCTTCAATCAAGCGCTGATCGATAACTTTTGGATCCACAAAGTTCAGAGTCAGGTTCATTTTAGACCCGGCTTCATCCAACAAATCAATGGCCTTGTCTGGCAGGAAGCGATCTTGGATGTAGCGGTTTGAAAGAATAGCTGCCGCTTCGATGGCCCCGTCTGTATAGTGAACGTGGTGGTAGTCTTCGTATTTTTTCTGGATGCCTTTGAGGATGGTGATGGTTTCTTCAACCGTTGGCTCATCGACCTTAACGGGTTGCATCCGACGTTCCAAGGCCGCATCTTTTTCAATGATGCGGTATTCATTGAGGGTAGTAGCACCGACCAATTGGAGTTCACCACGCGCCAAGGCTGGTTTGAGGATATTTCCAGCGTCCATATTGCCTTCGCCAGCAGATCCTGCGCCAACAATTTCATGGATTTCGTCGATGAAAAGAATCACATCTTCACGTTGACGAATTTCATCCATTAATTTTTGCATGCGTTCTTCGAATTGACCACGAATACCTGTGCCTTGAACGAGGCTGACGACGTCTAGGCGGATGACTTCTTTTCCTTGCAATTTATGAGGAACGTCTCCATCGACGATTTTTTGGGCCAAGCCTTCCACAACGGCAGTTTTTCCGACCCCAGGTTCTCCGATCAGAACCGGATTGTTCTTGGTTCGACGGTTGAGAATTTCGATGACACGGATAATTTCTTCATCACGGCCGATGACAGGGTCAATATCCCCTTTGCGGGCAATTTCTGTGACATTGATACCAAATTCTTCTAATAGTCCTTTAGGCTTTTGAGGGCGAGCTTGACGTGGGTCTTGACTGCCGCTACGGTTATTGTTTTGGCCGTAACCGCCACCTCCATAACTGCCTCCAGATTGAGTTGGAGGTGTTTGAGGTTCTTGTGGACTTTGGAAGTTTCCAAGGTTATTGAAGAAATCTTCGAAGGGATCTCCAGTCAGTTGGCTCCGTTGAGTCATGCCTTTCAAGAAGCTGTTATTTGGGTCTGTTTTCATAATTTTATAGCAATTTTGACAGAGGTCTACTTGCTGCTGACGTCCATTTACATTTGTATATAAATGGATGGTTGATTCATTTATTTTACAATTTTGACAAAGCATATACATACCTCACAGTAGGTTTTTGATGGTTTTCCATCAAGAGACGAGCCTATTTTCAAAAGGTCAAAAATAGTCAAAGATTTATAGTTTCATTATATCAGTATTCTAGAAGTTTGCAAGAATTTGCTACGGAATGTCGCTAAGGAGTGAAGGAGAGAGCAAATCAATGGAAAAATGTGAATTTTTATTGGAAGAGCTTTCTCTTTTATGATAAAATAGGAGAGTAGAAAGTAAAGAGGAGAAATAAAATGGAATCACATTTAGTACGGATTATCAACCGTTTGGAGACGATGACAAAAGACGGTGGAAACTTGAAACGTAATTTTGAACGTGACGGTGTTGTTGTCGCTGAAGTAGCCTACAACCACAATGAAGAAGAGGGTTCAACCTTTACACTTCGTGATGTTGAAGCGCGTGAAACCTATACATTTGATAGCATTGATTTAATTGCAATGGAAATTTATGAATTGCTTTACTAAGCAGCTGTGTGGATGAGTTTGGGGTGGTCTCAAGCTCATTTTTTGTCCATCTGGCTATAGTTTTCGTCTATAAGAAATTCTAAATAGGAACAGTTAGGTTTGAGAGTTGAAATCTGCTATAATAGAGAGGACTATTTTCATTACTTGACTAGAAAGAGAATTGATATGACGACAATCATTGATGGGAAGGCGCTCGCTACAAAATTACAGGGTGAGATTGCGGAGAAAACAGCACGATTAAAAAAAGAGACAGGAGTTGTGCCTGGCCTCGTTGTCATCGTGGTAGGAGATAATCCAGCTAGCAAAATCTATGTAAGAAATAAAGAGCGTTCTGCTATTGCGGCAGGCTTTCGGAGTGAAGTGAGACGACTTCCTGAAAGCATCAGCCAAGCTGAATTATTAGAAGTGATCGAACACTACAATCAAGATCCCCTTTGGCATGGGATTTTGGTGCAGTTGCCACTGCCTAAGCATATCGATGCGGATGCAGTCCTTTTAGCCATTGATCCGACAAAAGATGTGGATGGCTTTCATCCATTGAATATGGGACGCTTGTGGGCTGGGAATCCTCTCATGGTGCCTTCAACTCCCGCTGGGATCATGGAGATGTTCAAAGAGTACGGGATTGATCTAGAAGGGAAGCGAGCAGTCGTGATTGGTCGTTCCAATATCGTTGGAAAACCAATGGCACAGTTGCTCCTCGCCAAAAATGCGACGGTAACCTTGACCCATTCCCGGACCCATCATCTGCCTAAAATTGCTAGAAGAGCAGATATCTTGGTTGTTGCGATCGGTCGTGCCAAATTTGTAACAGCAGACTTCGTGAAAGAAGGCGCCGTTGTTATTGACGTCGGAATGAATCGCGATGAGAATGGCAAATTGTGTGGGGATGTCGATTTTGACTCTGTTGCACCTTTGGCCAGTCATATTACCCCGGTACCAGGAGGGGTTGGGCCTATGACCGTCACCATGCTGATGGAGCAGACCTACGAAGCAGCTGTTCGTGCCTTAAAAAAATGAAAGTGTGAACAAGATGAAGTTTGTATTTGATTTAGATGGAACCCTGTCATTCGATGGTGTCACAATCGATGATGAAATCAAACAGGTCTTATTGAGAGCAGAAGAATTTGGCCATGAAGTTGCCTTTGCTTCTGCACGTTCTTACCGGGACTGCTTGGGTCTTTTAGGGGACCCATTGAGTCAGCAACTCGTGATAGGCTTAAATGGTGGATTGGCCTATCGCCAGGGGCAATTGGTATATGAGGAACAATTGGACAAGGATGTGTATCGGGAAGTCCTTGGCTTTTGCCGCCATTACAATCTACCATTTTTTGTGGATGATACCTTTGATTATAGCGGACAGATTTTGGAAAAGATTCCTTTTGTTGCTAATGTAGATCCCCTCAAGAAAGCCCAGTATCGTTCATTAGAGGAGCTGACAGATCCGATTAAGGTCGTGATCTATATGGGTGGCCATGAGGAGCTCGTGGATGAGATCATCGAGCGGATCGAAAAGACAGATAAGGCCCATATCCGCTATCATGCGCATGAAAAATGCATCTATCTCAATCCAGCAGACACGCATAAAGCGACAACAGTAGAAGAACTCTGTGGAGAGAATTTCGTGGCTTTTGGCAATGATCAAAATGATATCGAGCTCTTTGAAAAAGCTCTTTATGCAGTTCAGATTGGTGATTTTCCAGCCCTTCAGCCTTATGCGGATGATCAATTGGTAGCCAAACAAAATCAACCACAAGCTGTGGCTGCTAAGATCTTGCAAGTCTTCGCAGAATTCAGAGGAAAATAAAAGAAGGAGGGGGAGTCGTAGCTTCTCCTTTTTCGTTAGAAATGAGGAAGGTATGAGAACAGTTCAGAAAGAAGAGATCCAGCGTGTCATTGCAAAGCGAGAGGCAAGATCTTATAAGGGCGATTTTGGTCGCCTGCTCTTGATTGGGGGGACTTACCCCTATGGGGGAGCCATCATTATGGCGGCGCTTGCTGCGGTTCATAGTGGTGCGGGGCTGGTCACTGTCGCAACAGATCCAGATAATCTGACGGCCCTTCATAGCCATCTTCCTGAGGCCATGGGCTTTGATTTGGCAGATCACGAACTCCTTTGTGAGCAGCTCCAAAAAGCCAGCGTGATTCTTGTAGGACCGGGCTTAAAGGAAGCAACAGAAAACCAAGCAATCTTGCACATGATTTTTGAGCAAGTCTCTAGCCAGCAGGTCTTGATATTAGATGGAGGAGCTATTAGTCTTTTAGTAGCTTCTCAGTTTGACTTGCCAAAGGCTCAGTTGGTCTTTACGCCTCATCAAAAAGAATGGGAAAAACTGTCAGGACTTGATCTAGCTAGCCAAACAGAAGAGAAGAGCCGAGAAGCGGTTCAAAGTTTTCCTCAAGGGACTGTCATTGTAGAAAAAGGGCCTCACACCCGCATTTGGACAAGTGGGCAAGAAGAGGGCTATCAGCTAGATGTTGGTGGTCCCTATCAGGCAACAGGGGGGATGGGGGATACCTTGGCAGGGATGATCGCAGGGTTTGCGGGTCAATTTCCACAGGTCAGTCTCTATGAGCGCGTGGTGGTTGCGACCTATCTACATTCAGCCATTGCAGAAGACTTGAGCAAGGAGGCCTATGTGGTTCTACCGACGACCATCAGCCAAGAAATCCCCAAATGGATGAAGAAGTGGAGTGACAATTCAAACGAAAATGTTGAAAATGAAACGTTTTCATGATAGTATGGATGAAAGGAGGTGAGAAAATGAATGAGCAAAAAAAATCGATTACGATGAAAGATGTTGCAGCAGAAGCTGGGGTTAGTGTTGGGACCGTTTCTCGTGTCATCAATAACGAAAAAGGCATTAAAGAGGTGACATTAAAAAAAGTTCAACAAGCGATTGAAAAACTTTCTTATGTGCCAGATGAATATGCGAGAGGATTAAAAACGAATCGTAGTAATATTATCGCTTTACTTATTCCAACCATTTGGCATCCATTCTTTTCTGAGTTTGCATATCATGTAGAAAAGGAATTGTTGAAAAATCAATGTAAATTATTGATTTGTAATGCAGATAAAGATGCTCAAAACGAGATAGAGTACATAAAATTACTTGAAAAAAATAAGGTAGATGGGATCATTGGGATCACCTATTCAGATATCGATAAGTATATCTCCTCTAATTTACCTTTTGTTAGTATTGACCGTCATTTTTCTGAAAATGTCTATTACGTAACCTCTGAAAATTATCATGGTGGTCAACTGGCTTGCCGAGAGTTAGTCAAACGAGGTTGCCAAAATTTAGCTTACATTAGTGGTGTGAACAAACATTTGAATGAAACAACGGAACGCGGAAGGGGGTTTAAAGATGAAGCTAAACGGCAAAATACAAAAATCTGTAGTCTTGAAATGCCAGAACCGTTAGATCAAGCAGAAAGACAAATTAAGTCTTTTTTCGAAGCTCATCCTCAGATTGATGGGATTTTTACAGTAAATGATTTTATGGCTCTACGTGTTATAAAAGTTTTGACGGAGATGGGAAAAACTCCTCTAGAGGACTATCAAATTATTGGTTTTGATGGCTTAAGACCTGCTTTTGATCAACCGTACTTACTTTCGACCATTGTTCAAGAAATAGCTCAGATGGCCCAAGCGGCAGTAGATTTATTACTCAAATTGATTCGACAAGAAAAAATAGAAAAGAATGTGATTAGTTTGCCCGTACATTTCTTTGAAGGGAACACTACAAAAAAATTATAAAAAGTGCTTGACAAATTATGAAAGCGCTGTTATAATTTAGCTATAAAATGAAACGTTTCAAAAAACTCAACTATTTTAGCTTGAGTTAAAAATATAACCAAAAAATGAAACGTTTCAAAAAGGAGGACGCTATGCGTAAAGGTATTAAGTTATCTGTAGTTGCAGCACTATCATTAGGATTGCTTGCAGGATGTGGTGGGGGATCAAAATCCAAAACTGCAAGTTCTTCAAATGAGATTAAAGTCTGGGTTCAGTTCTCAGATGAAACAGCTGAGGGAAAAGCTTGGCAACAAGTTGTTGATAATTTCAATAAATCAAAGAAAACGAAATATAAGGTTGTGACAGAATTTATTCCACGTAGCGGTAGTGGTGGTGGATATGAAGATAAGGTTAATGCCGCTGTTACGACAAATAGTTTACCAGATGTCATTACACTAGATGGTCCTAATACTGCAGCCTATGCAAAATCAAAAGTGATTGCTCCTTTGGATGATTATCTAAAAGACGATAATATGGATGATGTACTGGACAGTATTAAACAACAGGGAACTTATGATGGTAAATTTTATGCATTTGGTTATTCAGAATCCAATGTAGGTGTTTACTATAATAAGAAAATGTTTAAAGAAGCAGGGATTGACGAAGCTAGTTTACCAACCCTAGAAAAACCATGGACATGGTCTGAGTTTAATGCCATTGCTAAGAAATTAAAAGATCATTTTAACAAACCAGCGATTGATTTCCGTTTGAATTCAAACGATGAGATGTTGCCATATGCTTACATGCCTCTTATTTGGTCAAATGGTGGATCTGTTGTGAATTCTAAAGGAACAAAAGCGGAAGGCTACTTCAATAGCAAGGAAAGTGTTGAAGCTGTTCAATTTATTCAAGATCTTGTGAAGGATGGATATACGACAGTTAGTCCTGTTGAAAAAGGTTTTGAAACCGGTGAATATCCTATGGTTCTGAGCGGTTCTTGGACGATTGCAGACCTACAAACAAATTACAAAGATATTGATTTTGGTATTCTTCCTTATCCAGTTTCAGATAAAACGAAGAAATTGGTATCACCTTCAGGTAGTTGGCAATTAGCCGTTACAACAAAATCTGATAAAAAAGAAGCAGCCGCTGAATTTGTTAAGTTTGCTACAAATACTGAATCTAGTGAAATTCTAAGCTTAGGTAACAGTGTTCTTCCAATCAGAAAATCAACAATTAAAAATATTAAGGACAAAGTATCTGAGCCAATGCGTTTCTTGATGGAACAAAATGCTAAAACGGCTCATGCTCGTCCAGTTGTAGTAGCTTATCCACAAGTTTCACGCGCTTTCCAACAAGCAATGCAAGATATCAGCTATTATAAAGATAATCCAGATGTACAAAAAGTATTAGATGCTCGTGCGAAAGAAATGCAAACAGCAATCGACCAATCTTTAAATAAATAGTTGACATTCAAAAAGGTGGAAGGTAAGTTATGGAATGTACCTTCCACCTTATTTTATTTAATAGTTTCATCTTAGGAGACGAACAATGAGCGAAAAAAATAAAGTCGAAACAAAAAAGAAAGAACGCCTTAAAGAAAATATTATGGGCTATAGCTTTTTAGCTCCAGCTTTAATATTACTTTTCATCTTTTTAGTGATACCTGTTGGTATGGTGATCTATTATGCCTTTACAGATTATTACCTATTAACGCCTGAGGATAGAAAATTTGTAGGACTACAAAATTTTATGCGCTTAGCACAAGATCCAATCTTTATAAAAAGCTTCTTGAATACCTTGAAATTTGTAGTTTGGATTATTCCAGTGCAACTTGGTGCGGCTCTCGGGATGGCCTTAATTGTTAATAAGAAACGTAAAGGAAATATGTTCTTTAAGGTAGCATTTTTTGCTCCTGTTGTGATGTCTCTTGTCGTTATTTCTATCCTCTGGTTATACTTGTTAAATCCAAATAATGGTTTGCTTAATGCCCTACTGAATAAAATTGGTATTTCTTCACAACCATTCTTGACAAGTCCAAAACAAGCCATGTATGCTATTGTATTTGTTTCTGCATGGCAGGGTGCAGGTTATCAAATGTTGTTATTCCTTGGAGGAATGCAAAATATTCCACAAGATATTTATGAGGCGGCAGAGTTGGATGGATTTTCAAAATGGGCTCAATTTAGATATATCACGATGCCTTTATTGAAACCAACTGCCTTGTTTGTACTCTTGACAACATTGATTTCAGCATTTAAATTGATTGTACAACCAATGGTTATGACTCAAGGTGGTCCATTGAACTCAACAATCACTATGGTATATTACATTTATCAACAAGGTTTCACTGACCGTCTTGTTGGTTACTCAAGTTCGATTGCCTTAGTATTTACAACATTGATTGGTATGATTAGTCTTGTACAACGGCGAGTTTTGAAGGAGGATGATTAGGATGAAACGTTTAAAACCGACTACTATTTTAGAATATGTTTTATTAATTCTATTAGCAGGCCTCTTTCTATTTCCTATGATCTGGATGGTGGTTTCAGCAATGAAGCCAGAAGCAGATGTGTATAAGAATTTAACAAGTTGGAAAGCATTCTTACCTAGTTTTAATCCAGCTGATTGGTTTAAACCTTACCAAGAAGTTCTTGCCCGTTTTAGTATTCTAACATATCTAGGGAACAGTATTTTTTATGCAGGAACATTTGCACTTGGGTCTATTATAGTAAACGCCTTAGCGGGATTTGCATTTGCAAAAATTAATTTTACAGGTAAAAAAATTCTGTTTGGCTTTTTATTGGCATTGTTAATCATTCCGATGGAAACAGTGTTGATTCCTCAATTTACAATTATTAATTCACTTGGCTTAGTCAATAATCGTTTAGCGGTTATTATCCCTGGATTAGCTAGTGTCTTTAATATTTATCTTTTCCGAAACTTCTTTATTGCCATTCCAGAAGAAATTATCGAATCTGCAAAAATAGATGGTGCAAGTATCTTACGGATCTTTTTCAAGATTATGTTGCCTATGTCGAAACCGGCGGTTGCAACAGTTGGTGTTCTTTCCTTTATTTCTAGTTGGAATGATTATATCTGGCCGTTGATGGTTTTAACCGATTCGTCAAAATTTTCAATGCAGGTGGCGATTACAACCATTAATACAACTCAACCAGTTTATATCAATCAAGTAATGGCTGTTTTGACAATTTCTACGATTCCACTTATTCTAGTATATATCGTAGCACAAAAATATATTATTCAAGGTCTAGGTGGATCTGGTACAGGTATTAAGTAGGTGATCAGTATGAAGGAAAGCATTCGAAAAGCAAATCAGTATATCGATGAAAACAGGGTAAAGGTTAACCAGCAATATAGAGGAGCATTTCATTTGCTACCTCCAATCGGCTGGATGAACGATCCAAATGGCTTTGTTTATTTCCTTGGGGAATACCATTTGTTTTACCAATTCTATCCCTATGATAGTGTTTGGGGTCCCATGCATTGGGGGCATGCCAAATCAAAAGATCTTCTCCATTGGGAAGAACTGCCAGTAGCTTTAGCGCCAAGTGAAAGCTATGATAAGGATGGCTGCTTCTCGGGTAGTGCTATTGTGAAAGATGACAAGCTCTATTTGCTGTATACGGGTCATGTAGACGATGAGGAAAAGCGAGAAGAGACGCAGTGTCTTGCGGTGTCGACAGATGGCATTACCTTTGAAAAGTTGCCTACTAATCCAGTGATCCATGCTCAACATATTGAGGGGATCGCAGATATTGCAGATTTTCGTGATCCTAAAGTATTTGAATACCAAGGAAACTATTACGCTGTCGTTGCTTCTAAGACGCCAGATGACAGAGGTCAAATTCTCCTATTTGCATCAAGTAATCTAGTAGATTGGACCTTTACATCAGTTCTTTTAGAAGGTGAAAAAGGGCAAGGGATTATGTGGGAGTGTCCCGATTTCTTCCCTTTAGATGGCAAATGGGTCTTGATCCTGTCTCCCATTGAAATGGAAAGGCAGCAAGAAAAATACTGGAATTTAAATTCGACGGTTGCCTTTATCGGTGACATGAATTGGGAAACGGGGCGCTTTCATGTCGATTCCTATGATGAAATCGATGGTGGTTTGGATTTCTATGCCCCTCAAACTTGTCAAGGACCAAATGGCGAACGATACATGGTTGCCTGGATGCAAATGTGGCACCGGTCTATCCCCAGTCATGATTTAGCTCATGGGTGGGCAGGTAGTATGACTCTTCCAAGAAAATTGTCTCTGAAAAACGGACGATTGGTTCAGGGGTTACCTGAGTCAGTGAAAGAACACTTTCTTGTAGAGCATGCGTCAGAAACCATTGTTAAGGCCAATCAGATCACGATCCCAGCGAAAGGGAAACAAACCTTGTTTGAACTAAATGCCAAACCGGGTCGCTCCTTTATCCTAGGTTATGGTGATGAAACTGATCCTGATAGTGTCTTGCAATTGAGTTACGACGCCTCTCAAAAACGCTTTAGCTTAAGTCGAGACCAATTTGGGCACCCAATTTCTGGAAAAGAAAATCCAGCATTTCAATCGAGATGGATTCAGTTGGATGCTGAAAAAGATCATCATTTTTCGATCATTCGCGATACCAACTCCATCGAAGTATTCGTGGATGGCAAAACTCTCTCGATGACTTTTTATGAAACGACTGAGAATCCCGTCTATACTCTCACGGCAGATGAAGGGGTCGATTGGGTCGTAAAAACCTATCAAAAATAGAAAATCAATAGCCTCCTAAAGAAGAAAAAGACAAGTCCTGTGACTTGTCTTTTTGTTGTATCCTAAATAGGATTTGTGTTCATCGAAGAAAATTTGGGAATTGGTCTCATGACCGATCTGACTCTCTTTCCAGAATATCCAAATCTTGTCAAAATTCCTCTGGTTGAAGAGGAAAAAACAGTCTTCTATATTAGTTATGCCTATCCAAATGAAGGGGACCCCAAGCGCTTCTTAGCTCCTTTATTGAACGGTTAGAGAAGTGTGAAAAATAAAGAAGCTGGTGTCAAACAGACAAATAGAAAGTGTCTTGAATAAAATGAGGCATGTAGAGAAAGGAAATTCATGATTTCGCTTTGTCTGCCAGCCTTTTTTGGTGTTTTTTGGTATAATTAAACTTGATCATATTCTGCAGAAAGGAGTTCCTATGTCCAACTATTTATCCGTATCAAGTTTGACCAAATATTTGAAATTAAAATTTGATAAGGATCCCTATTTGGAAAGGGTTTATCTGACAGGGCAGGTCTCCAATTTCCGAAAACGTCCCAACCACCAATATTTTTCATTAAAGGATGAAAAAGCGGTTATTCAGGCGACGGTCTGGGCTGGGGTTTATCGAAGCTTTGGTTTTGAGCTAGAAGAAGGCATGAAGATCAACGTCATCGGTCGCATTCAGCTCTATGAGCCAAGTGGGAGTTATTCCATTGTTATCGAAAAGGCTGAGCCGGATGGGGTAGGGGCCTTGGCCATCCAATTTGAGCAACTCAAGAAAAAGTTGACCGAAGAAGGGCTCTTTCAGGATAGGTGGAAGCAAGCTCTGCCACAATTTCCTAGAAAGATCGGGGTCATCACCAGTCAAAGTGGGGCCGTGATTCGCGATATTATCACAACGGTGAGCCGACGCTTCCCTGGTGTAGAGATTGTGCTCTACCCGACCAAGGTTCAGGGTGAAGGAGCATCTAGTGAGGTGGTTGCTAATATTCAAAGAGCCAATCAACGGGATGATTTGGATGTCTTGATTATCGGTCGTGGGGGTGGTTCAATTGAAGATCTCTGGGCCTTTAATGAAGAAGCAGTGGTGCGAGCCATTTTTGAATCGCGGATTCCGATTATCTCCAGTGTTGGACATGAGACAGATACGACTCTAGCCGATTTTGTAGCAGACCGACGAGCCGCTACTCCGACAGCCGCTGCTGAATTGGCCACTCCAGTAACGAAGCTGGATCTCTTGTCCCATTTACAAAAGCAGGAAAATCGCATGGCAACAGCCATGTCCAATCGTTTGGCCTATAATCGTGAACGCTTGGCCAAATTAAGTCAATCGGTTATTTTTAGACAGCCTGAAAGACTCTATGATGGCTACCTGCAAAAAATTGACCAGTTGCAATTGAGATTGAAACAAGGGATGCGCGATGCTTATGGACAAGGGGCGAATCAGCTGCAAGGTCTGCGTCATCGCTTAGAAGCTACGTCTCCTTTGCATCGCATCGAGCGCTACCAGGACCGCCTGCTCCAAGATAAGAGAATCTTAACCAACCGAATGGAACAAGTCCTAAAAGAGCAAAAGATCAAGGTGCAAAGCTTATCAGAAGCCCTCTTGATGCTCGATACCAGTCGGATTATTGCGCGTGGCTATGCCATGGTTAAGGAAGGAGATCAGGTCATAGATTCCGTTGCGAAAGTAACAGAAGGGGACCCGCTATCCCTCATCATGAGAGATGGCCAGTTAGAAGTAGAGGTAAAACATGTCGAAAGAAAAGAAATTTGAAGAAAACTTAGCAGATTTGGAAGCTATCGTCCAAAAATTGGAGAGTGGTGATGTGGCTTTAGAAGAAGCTATTACAGAATTCCAAAAAGGAATGAAGTTGTCAAAAGAATTGCAAGAGACCTTGGATCAAGCAGAGAAAACCTTGGTCAAGGTCATGCAAGCAGATGGTACTGAAGCGGATCTAGCATGAGACAAGAAGAAAAACGAAATAGAGTAGAGCAAGCGGTTCGCTCTTTTTATGAGGAGAAAGCCGTTGCCCCCCATTTAGTGGAGTCGGTCCTATATTCGATCCAGGCAGGTGGAAAACGCCTGCGCCCATTGCTCCTTCTAGAATTGTTAGAGGCCTTTGGACTGGAATTGACGGAGGCTCACTTTCAAGTAGCAGGGGCTTTGGAGATGATCCATACAGGAAGCCTTATTCACGATGATCTGCCTGCCATGGACAATGATGATTACCGTCGGGGGCAATTGACCAATCATAAGAAATTCGGAGAAGACCTGGCGATTTTAGCAGGGGATGCGCTTTTTCTCGATCCCTTTGGGATGATTGCTGCGAGTGCCCTTGCAGATACGGTCAAGGTCTCCTTGATTCTTGAATTGTCAGATGCTTCCGGTAGTCGTGGAATGGTAGCTGGCCAAGTCCTTGATATGGAAGGGGAGCACAAACAGCTCACGTTAGCAGAATTGCAGACCATCCATGCCAATAAGACAGGACGCCTCCTTGCCTATCCTTTCATCGCAGCAGGTTTGATGTTAGAGTTGCAAGCAGACATTGCTCAGCTCTTAGAAACAATCGGGAAAAAATTAGGCCTGGCTTTTCAAGTGCGGGATGATATTTTGGATTTGGTCGCTGATTTTGAAGCTTTGGGGAAGACTCCTCAAAAGGACTTAGTAGCTGAAAAATCGACCTATCCAGCCCTGTTGGGATTGGAAGAATCAAAAGCTTTGCTGACAAGTGAATTAGACGCTTGCGAGGACTTGTTGGATCAGATTACAGCTGCTTGCGACTTTGATCCGCGAGCGATCAAGAAATTAATAGAAGGATTACGAATAGATGGCTAAGGAAAGAGTGGATGTATTAGCCTATAAACAAGGCCTATTTGATACCCGCGAACAAGCCAAAAGAGGGGTGATGGCAGGTCTTGTCGTTGCCGTCATCAATGGTGAGCGCTTCGATAAACCGGGTGAAAAAATTGATGAAGCAACCGAGTTGAAATTAAAGGGCGAAAAGCTCAAATATGTCAGCCGGGGCGGTCTTAAATTAGAAAAAGCCCTGAACCAATTTGGTTTGTCTGTAGAAGGTAAAATTGCGATTGATATCGGAGCTTCTACAGGTGGCTTTACAGATGTCATGCTGCAAAACGGAGCCAGCCAGGTCTTTTCGGTGGATGTCGGGACCAATCAGTTGGCCTGGAAATTGCGCAATGATCCTCGGGTGGTCTCGATGGAGCAGTTCAATTTCCGCTATGCCGAGCCAGATGATTTTGAAGCGACACCGAGCTTTGCGAGTATCGATGTCAGCTTTATTTCCTTGGACTTGATTCTACCAGCCCTTCACCGGATTTTGGCAGATAATGGACAAGTCGTGGCCTTGGTCAAACCTCAGTTTGAGGCAGGACGCGAGCAGATCGGAAAAAATGGGATCATTAAGGATCCTAAGATTCATTTAGCCGTTCTTGAAAAGGTCGTTGCTTTTGCAGGGACACATGGCTTTGCGGTAATGGGAGTGGATTATTCCCCTATCCAAGGAGGCCATGGCAACATCGAATTTTTGATGTATCTAGAAAAAAAAGAAGAGAAAACAAATCCAACTACAGAGCAGCTGGAGGCTGTTGTGGAGCTGGCACACAAGGAATTTAAACATGAAGAGTAAGAATATTAGATTAGAAAAAATTCGTCGCTTCATTCGCGATCATGAAGTGGGGACGCAAGAAGAGATCGTCGAACATTTGAAAGAAGAAGGCATCTCAGCAACCCAAGCGACGGTGTCACGGGATATCAAAGAATTGGGCATCGTAAAACGCCCTCTGAAAGACATGACCTATGTCTATGAATTGCCACGCAAGCACCACCAAGGGATCGGGATGATCGAAAGCAATATTTTGTCTCATCGTCGCATGGGAGAATATGTCAATTTCACCATGGTTCCGGGGACAGCACCTTTAGTTAAACGTCGCTTGCGGGAGATTTATAAGGAGCATATCTTTAGTATTGTTGCAGATGATGACACGATCTTACTGATCGCCTATTCAGCTCCAGAAGCAGAGAATATCCTCAAATCAATCTTTGGGTGGTAAGAGCCTATGCTATTAGAAATTTCGATTAAGAACTTTGCCATTATCGAAGAGATTTCCTTAAATTTTGAAAAGGGAATGACGGTACTGACAGGGGAAACAGGTGCAGGGAAATCCATCATTATCGATGCCATGAACATGATGCTGGGAAGCCGCGCAACGACGGATGTCATCCGACACGGAGCCCCAAAAGCGGAAATCGAAGGTCTCTTCACTGTTGAGAGCAATCGCCACTTGACAGCTCTCTTTGAAGAGCAAGGACTAGAGTGGACCGATGAATTGATCATTCGCCGAGAGATCTTGCAAAATGGACGAAGTGTCAGTCGGATCAATGGTCAGATGGTGAATTTGTCTGTCTTAAAGGCAGTCGGTCAACATTTGGTGGATATCCATGGCCAGCATGATCAGGAAGAACTCATGCGGCCCCAATTGCATATCGCTATGCTGGATGAATTTGGGGATGCAGCCTTTTTCCAAACCAAAGATGCGTATCGTCAGACCTTTGAAGACTACAAACGCCTGCGCAAACAAGTGGTGGAACTCCAGCGCAACCAGCAGGAAAACAAGGCTCGTATTGAGATGTTGGAGTTTCAGATTGCAGAGATTGAGGCAGCTGCCTTGGAAGTGGATGAGGACCTGCGTCTGGAGCAAGAACGCCAACGCCTGCTCAATCACAAGATGATTGCAGATACCCTAACCAATGCCTATACCATGCTGGATGCAGAAGAGTTTTCGAGCCTCTCCAATGTTCGCTCAGCCATGAATGATCTGGAAAGTATTGAAGAATATGATCCCAGCTACAAAGAGCTCTCAAGCCAGTTATCTGAAACCTTCTATGCCCTTGAGGATATTACCAAGCGCTTAGAAGATGTGGTCGATGGTCTGGAGTTTGATGGCAATCGCCTTATGCAGGTGGAATCGCGTTTGGATTTGATTCACTCGATCACGCGCAAGTATGGTGGCCAAGTCAAGGACGTCTTGGAATACCTGGCGCAAATCACCAAAGAATATAGCCTCCTCACCGGAAGTGACCTCTCGTCTGAGGACTTGGAAAAAGAACTCAAACGTTTGGAAAAGAGTTTGGTCACCTTGGCTCAAGATTTGAGTGATCAGCGGCATACTCTGGCCCAAGCTTTGGAAAATGAAATCCAGCAAGAATTGGCAGATCTCTACATGGACAAGGCGCGTTTTCAAGTGCGTTTTAGCAAGGCTAAGTTTAATCGTGAGGGAAATGAAGCTGTCGAATTTTACATTTCGACCAACCCAGGTGAGGACTTTAAACCTCTTGTCAAGGTAGCATCCGGCGGAGAATTGTCACGTTTGATGTTGGCCATTAAGTCGGCTTTTTCTCGAAAAGAAGGAAAAACCAGTATCGTCTTTGACGAGGTGGATACAGGAGTCTCTGGGCGCGTGGCCCAAGCGATTGCAGCGAAAATTCATAAGATCGGTCAAAATGGCCAGGTGCTTGCTATTTCTCACCTGCCTCAAGTCATCGCTGCAGCAGATTATCAATTCTATATTGAGAAAATCAGTGATGAACACTCAACTGTATCTACTGTGCGTTTGCTCAATAGAGAAGAACGAATCGAAGAAATTGCCAAGATGCTGGCAGGAGAGGATCTAACGGAAGCTGCCCGTCAACAAGCAGAGCAACTTCTCAAGCGTTAAGAGAAAGAAGGTTTGAAACAATGTCAACATACTTTGTAGTCGGAGATATTCACGGAAAAGCACAAATGCTAGAAGAGCTCATGACAGAGTGGGATGGAAAAGCTCAATTGGTCTTTTTAGGGGATTTGATAGATCGAGGCGAAAACAGCAAACGATCGATTGAAATCGTAAAGGACTACGTAGACCATCACGGAGCTGTTTGCCTTTCCGGGAATCATGAGTACATGTTTTTAGCCTGGTTGGACAATCCAGAAGAGCGTTATGACCACTACCGAAGAAATGGTGGCGATACGACCATCAACTCTCTGTTAGGCCGGCCGCTCGATGCTCCTGTAGATGGCATTGCGGATGCGCAAGCAGTAGAAAATGTCGTTCCTGACTTGGTGGCCTTCATCCGCAGTTTGCCTTTTGACTACGAGACAGAAACCTATTACTTTGTTCACGCTGGTGTGGATCTAACCCTTGAAAATTGGCGAGAAACCAGTGATTACCAAAAGGTCTGGATCCGAAAACCATTCCATGAAGCGGAGAATCATACAGGCAAATGGATCGTCTTTGGCCATACACCAGTCTATGGACTGCTCGATGAGCCAGTCGGCACCGAAAATCTTTGGATTTCAGATCAGAAAATGGGCGTCGATGGGGGCGCTGTCTTTGGTGGAGTCCTCCATGGATTGCTCTTGGATGATCAAGGCATTGTCCATGACCATGTCCTTCATAATACAGGTTTTTCTGCCGCAGACGACTGAGGAAGCAGGAATGGATATCTTTCACTGCAAAACCCCGTGTTTTTTGATATAATGAAAGCAGAACATTCTTAGGAAGAGTATAGAAATATATGGCAAATATTAAAATAGTTACAGACTCATCTATTACAATTGAGCCTGAAGTGGTTGAAGAATATGGCATTACCATTGTGCCACTTTCTGTTATGGTGGATGGAGTCCTTTATTCCGACAGTGAGTTGGGCGAAGGGGACTTCTTGCGCTTAATGCAGTCTAGCAAAAATCTTCCAAAGACCAGCCAACCACCCGTTGGAGTCTTTGCGGAGGTGTATGAAAAGTTAGCAGCAGACGGAGCTCATATCGTTTCGATTCATATGTCTCATGCCTTGTCAGGAACCGTAGAGGCAGCTCGTCAAGGGGCAACCTTGTCAGGGGCAGAAGTAACTGTGATTGATAGTGGCTTTACAGACCAAGCCATGAAGTTCCAAGTGGTTGAAGCAGCTAAGTTGGCTAAAGAAGGAGCAGATCTAGACACCGTTTTAGCTCGTATTGAAGAAGTCAAAGAAAAGACAGAGTTGTATATCGGCGTATCTACCTTGGAAAATCTGGTTAAAGGTGGGCGCATTGGCCGTGTTACAGGACTTTTGAGCTCCCTTCTCAATATCCGTGTCGTGATGCAAATGAAGGACCATCAGTTAGAACCAATCGTCAAAGGGCGCGGTAACAAGACCTTTAAGAAGTGGTTGGATGAATTGGTAGAGAAACTATCCCATAGCAAGGTGGCTGAGATCGGGATTTCTTACGCAGGGACACCAGAGTGGGCCAATGAAATGAAGGCTCAGTTGCAATCGCTCGTTGAAAATGCGATCCCAGTTCTCGAAACTGGATCGATTATCCAAACCCATACAGGTGAGAATGCATTTGCAGTTTTGGTGCGCTACGAATAAGCTGAATAAATGTTTGAAAAAACAGGTTTAGTACTTGACCTAAAGGCTTTTTTTAGATATTATAGTACTGTTAAGGCGTAAAGCCTAAAAAAATTTGGAGGATTTGTTAAATGGCTAACAAACAAGATTTGATCGCAAAAGTGGCAGAAGCTACAGAATTGACTAAAAAAGATTCAGCAGCAGCTGTTGACGCTGTATTCGCAGCAGTTTCAGAATACCTTTCAAAAGGTGAAAAAGTTCAATTGATCGGTTTCGGTAACTTCGAAGTTCGTGAACGTGCAGCTCGTAAAGGTCGCAACCCACAAACTGGTAAAGAAATCAAAATCGCAGCTTCTAAAGTTCCAGCATTCAAAGCTGGTAAAGCTCTTAAAGAAGCAGTTAAATAATTGCATTTTGAAAAGCCATCCTAGATTTCTAGGATGGTTTTTTTGTTGGACAGCTCTATAGGATAAGGGTATAATAGGAAAAAAGAAGGAGAGAGAAAAGACCATGCGATTCATTTTAGGCCTCTTTGCCTTGTTGTTTATCCGACCTATTTTGTATCTATTGAAAGGGCTGTGGTTCGTACTGGAATTTTGCTTTATGATCCTCGTGGTCAAAATGATCCTAGGAACCGTGCGCTGGATGACCAGTTGGATCGGTTGAGATGGGAGAGGAATTTATTAAATTTTACATTGCATAGTAGAATTAAGTTTGATGCTTAATTCTTTTTTTATAAAAAATCTCACTAAATAAGAATTATTTTCAAAAAATGCTTTTTTTTTTTAGCAACCATAGTATAATACTGTGGAGCATGAAAGTAAATTAGGAAAGGGAGCAATTAAGAAAAGTTTATAGTGGTTGTCTGTATTACTATATGTAATTTGGAAAAGTTCAAATTAATACTTGTATATGTAGGATATTGTGGTAACCATGTAGGACATATATTATATAATCAATAGAATTTAGTTAGTTCTAAATGTACAAAATAGGAGAAAAGCAAGATGAAAACAAAAACTTTGGCACTTTTTAGCGGAATTGTAGGTTTAGTTGGTGGTATTTTACTATTAGTTGGACCGTTCTTTATTCTTGGTACTGCAGCTGCTACAGCTAGTTCAGATGCAACTGCTGGATCAATTCTTTTATTAAATGCTTTGAAAATTGCAAATCTAGTATTGGGAATTATTGCAATTGTTTATTACAAGGGTGATGAGCGAGTAGGTGTTGCTCCTTCAGTACTACTGATTGTAGGTGGATCAGTTGCGATTATCCCATTCTTAGGATGGATTGGTGGCATCATCGTATTGATTGGTGGTTCATTATTCCTCGGTTCTCTTAAAAAATTTAAAACTAATTAATTAGTTTTTATTTTTGAGATAAAAAGTCGTATTTAGACACGTGTATCAATGTCCACTGGACATAAACTCGCTTTTCGGTTTTCAGGCTCATGAAAAAAATGTCCACTGGACATTTTTTTTAATTAAAAGCATTCTAAATAGTGATTTATTTTGAAACATGATATAATAAGGGTAACGAATCGATTAAATCATATTGGAAAGGGGGGATCATAGTGAACGCATTGCATCGTCATGAAGAAGAGCGCGTGGAAGAAGTCTTGCAAAATTTACGTGCTAAGGGCATTCGGATTACCGATACCCGCAGAGCGGTTCTTTCCTATTTAGTGGCGAGTCATGAACATCCAAGCGCTGAGAAGATCTATCGCGATTTATTGCCTCAGTTTCCAAGCATGAGTCTAGCAACTGTCTACAACAATATCAAGGTTTTGATTGATGAGGGGGTTGTTTCTGAGATCAAGGTTCGCAATGATACCACGACCTATTTTGATTTCATGGGGCATGACCATTTGAATGTGGTGTGTGAAAAATGTGGTCGTATCGCAGATGTGGACATTGAAGTCCCAGATCTTCGCGAAGAAGCAGCCAGTCAAAGTGGCTACCAGATCACCAAGACTCAGATGACCGTCTATGGCATTTGCCCCGACTGTCAGAAAAATTAATGTGAGAGAAGCCAGAGCCGTCAGGCTCTTTTTTGTATGGTAAAACCACACTAGGATAGTGAAGGAAAAATAGGAGAAATCATGATATAATATACTTTTGAAATCAAACAATAGGAGAACGAGATGAAAAAGCTGGAGAATTTTTCTTGGAAGATGTGGCATATTCTTTCCCTAGTTGCTGTGACCGTTCTAATGGTTGGCGGTATCTGGAGCTTTTTTTACCTAAAAGAAGCGGTACATGTTGTGAGTGATAGAGATTATGATTATGTTGGTCGAGGACAACGCTTATTGGAAAATCGAATCATTAGTGAAGAGGCCACCGGAATTCCAATATTGGCTTATAGTTTTAAGAAAGAAGATAGAAAAAACAACTCATATATTTATGCTGTCGGATCCCAATATATAGCCCTTCAAGATTCTAAACTAATCAGTGATGAAGATAAGAAAAAAGATGTAAATGAATATTTTAGGATTCGGTATTATGAATTGGGCCAAGAGAAGGGAGAAGGTCATACCATTGATGTTTTAAAACTCGTTCAAAAAATGGGTTACGACTCGATTGAAGGAAACATGCGAAGTAGCATGTTTACAGATGGAAAAGATGAGTATGTAGCTTTCAATGTTACAAAAAATGATCTCCTATTTGTGAATCTGAACAAGGGAGAAATCGCAGAGACAGTTCCCAAAATGGTTGTTGATTTTGGTTACAGTGGATTTTATCAAATATTGCTTGCACCCGATTTTGAGACAAAAAAATACAGTCATGAGAGAGACAAAATAGGTGTAGGAGTAAGTTTGTTAGATTATGGATTTGATGATGAAGATGAAAAAGTAGAAACTTCCTCAAGTTCTACGGAGAGATTAGATCGTAATGGTGTGAAGGTGAAGGATAGTAAACTCTTAACCCAACTAAAAAAATATCGCCGTCTCCTGATTCTAAAAAATAACCTCACTATGGAGGAGGATAAAACTATCATCAAGAGTTTGTTTCCTGATGCAGATCATTTCAGTTGGTCTATTGACGCTTCTTATACAAAGAGTGGGCAGAAAGAAATCGTTCGGAATGCTGAAGAATTTAAAAAGGTCATAAAGGAGGAAAATGTTGAAGAAGAGTTGGAACGTGATTTTGAAAAAACATTTCAAGAAGGGCCAGACGACGATTAGTGATCGGTCAAAAGCCTTTCTAGTGGTTATCTGCTTCCTACTGTTTCTAGGATTCTATTTTTATAGAAATTTAGACGCTAACCTAAAAGGTTTCTATGATAGTAGAAGTTTCCGGGGAGATATACAGATTACAGGTTTCTCTTGGACTCGGCCCAATGCCGGTCCGGATGTGAATTTTATCTATTCTGAAACGGTTGAAGGGAAAAAGATTTCCATTCCCTTGAAAAAATCAGTCAGATTTAAACACTTGGTGATGCCGTATTCTAATAAGATTGATTTAGTTGAAAACCTAGGAATAGAAAATACCTATGATGATTTTGATAGAGCCTATTTGCCTATTATAGAGAAGGGATTTGAATTCAGTACTGAGCGAATCGAGCTTGAAGCAGAATTAGATAAAAAAATTAACGAGTATAGTGCTTTTAGCGGCTCTTGGATTGAAATAAGCTTATCCCCCGTTAAGAAACGAGGTAACAATTATTTCAGTTTGATGGAGCAATATGAGAATGGTATTCCTAATTCTGAGTTAAAAATTCTAGGGGGATGGTATGATGCCTCGTATAGTAGTTTTATCGAATCAGGAGACATCTATGTTAAAATTATCTCCCCTGAAAATATAAGTCGATTTAAAGAATCAGGGAATGATTTTAAATCAGTTTTGAAGGATTACTTGGTAATTAAGTCTCTGCCAGATGGGTGGTATGGCCTGTTCGATGATGGGAAACAAGTATCTGAGACTGTTGAAATTCGGAATGGAAAGGTTAGGGGGTGAAAGTAGGCATGGTAAAAGGAAAAATAAAATTTAATCATCAGTTATTGCATCAGCTTGGCTTATTTACGGCCTATGTTTTAACCCTATTGATGTCACCGTTTTATACATATCAAAAAATAGGGGAAAATGATTCGACACAGTTTACGATTTTCCTAGGTGAACATTCTCTCTACAATGCCAAAGAGTTTGAAGTCCTTATCCATTCTTATTTCACGACGTCACTTATTATTCTTTTTGTCCTACCAGTACTTGCTATTTTTGTAAAATATCTCCTAAATAAAATAGGCTATTCTTTGCTGGCGCATCTTCAATCACTGTTAATTTTTGTAGCCTGTAGCATTATTTTAATCTTCACCATGTTTTCTATGACTGTTCAAATAGACCTCCTTCGGTTGGATTGGGGATTTTACTTGTGTCAGGGCTTCTATTGGATTTTTATCCTCAGAGAGTGGTGGAATGTCAGCGGGATTGTTTATAGACGAAATCATCCTTCAGATGATGAAAGAGCAGAAGAGAAGGAGCAATCGGCAGAATAAACCTATTTCAACGTAAGAATAAACATTCCTCATTTTCAAACCAGAGCCGTCAGGCTCTTTTTTGTGAGAAATTGCACTTTTCTATGGTCGCCACTAGATTTTTCACTGAAAATCTAGTAGAATAGAATAGATAAACGGGGGAAACCTCGGAGAATAAAAAGGAGATCCATCTAATGGTAAAATTGGTTTTTGCTCGCCACGGTGAGTCTGAATGGAACAAAGCTAACCTTTTCACTGGTTGGGCTGATGTTGATTTGTCTGAAAAAGGTACACAACAAGCGATCGACGCTGGTAAATTGATCAAAGAAGCTGGTATCGAATTTGACCAAGCTTACACTTCAGTATTGAAACGTGCGATCAAAACTACTAACTTGGCTCTTGAAGCTTCTGACCAATTGTGGGTTCCAGTTGAAAAATCATGGCGCTTGAACGAACGTCACTACGGTGGTTTGACTGGTAAAAACAAAGCAGAAGCTGCTGAACAATTTGGTGATGAACAAGTTCACATCTGGCGTCGTTCTTACGATGTATTGCCTCCTGCAATGGACCGTGATGATGAACACTCAGCACACACTGACCGTCGTTATGCTTCACTTGACGATTCAGTGATTCCAGATGCTGAAAACTTGAAAGTGACTTTGGAACGTGCCCTTCCATTCTGGGAAGATAAAATCGCTCCAGCACTTAAAGATGGTAAAAACGTATTCGTAGGAGCACACGGTAACTCAATCCGTGCCCTTGTAAAACACATCAAACAATTGTCAGACGACGAAATCATGGATGTGGAAATCCCTAACTTCCCACCATTGGTATTCGAATTTGACGAAAAATTGAACGTTGTAAAAGAATACTATCTTGGTAAGTAAGATAACATAATTTGTTATCCATAAAAAAGCTGACTTCGGTCAGCTTTTTTGCTTGTCTTCCTTACATCCTAGCTGGTTTTGGGTTTTCAGGGTCTCCTAAAAATGTTATAATAGAGTGTTACTAAATTGGGTTCCATTAGCCCTGAAAGGAAAAGAAAATGACAAAATCATTCTACATCACAACCCCTATCTATTACCCATCTGGTAAATTGCATATTGGTTCAGCTTATACAACGATCGCCTGTGACGTCTTAGCGCGTTACAAACGCATGATGAACTACGATGTCTTCTACCTGACTGGTCTCGATGAGCATGGTCAAAAGATCCAACAAAAAGCAGAAGAAGCTGGGATTACGCCGCAAGCTTATGTAGATGGGATGGCAGTTGGAGTGAAAGAACTCTGGCAATTACTCGATATCTCATATGATAAATTCATCCGTACGACAGACGATTACCATGAAAAAGTGGTGGCTCAGGTCTTTGAACGTTTGCTTGCGCAAGACGATATCTACCTGGGTGAGTACTCTGGCTGGTATTCAGTCTCTGATGAAGAGTTCTTTACAGAAAGCCAATTGGCTGAGGTATTCCGTGATGAGAATGGCAAGGTCATCGGTGGGGTAGCCCCATCAGGCCACGAAGTAGAATGGGTCTCCGAAGAATCTTACTTCCTTCGTCTCAGCAAATACCAAGACCGTTTGGTTGAATTTTTCAAATCCCAACCTGATTTCATCACGCCAGACGGCCGTCTCAATGAAATGTTGAAAAACTTCATCGAGCCAGGTTTGGAAGATTTGGCGGTATCTCGGACAACCTTTACTTGGGGAGTTCCAGTTCCATCTAATCCAAAACACGTGGTCTATGTATGGATTGATGCCCTTCTCAACTACGTGACAGCTCTTGGTTATGGTCAAGAAGATCATGAAAACTTTGATAAGTTCTGGAACGGAACCGTCTTCCACATGGTCGGAAAAGACATCCTTCGTTTCCACTCCATCTACTGGCCGATTCTTCTCATGATGATGGATATCAAATTGCCAGAACGTTTGATTGCCCATGGTTGGTTTGTCATGAAAGACGGCAAGATGTCTAAGTCTAAAGGGAATGTCATCTACCCAGAAATGTTGGTGGAACGCTTCGGATTGGATCCGCTTCGTTACTACCTCATGCGCAGTTTGCCAGTTGGTTCAGATGGTACCTTTACACCAGAAGACTACGTGGCTCGTATCAACTATGAATTGGCCAATGACCTTGGAAACCTTCTCAACCGGACGGTAGCCATGATCAATAAATACTTTGGTGGTCAAGTTCCGGCTTATGTCGAAAATGTCACTGCATTTGATGCAGATTTGGCCAAGGTGCTTGAAGAAAACATCGCTGAATACCACAAGCAAATGAACGCGGTGGATTACCCACGCGCTTTGGAAGCCGTATGGAACATCATCTCTCGTACCAATAAGTACATCGATGAGACAGCGCCTTGGGTCCTCGCCAAAGAAGATGGCGACAAGGAACAATTGGCAGCAGTCATGGCTCACTTAGCTGCTAGCCTTCGTGTCGTGGCTCACTTGATCCAACCATTCATGATGAACACCTCAAATGCCATCATGGAACAACTTGGCTTGGGCTTGGACTTCGATCTTGAAAACTTGACCCTAGCAGGTTTCCCTGAAAATGTCACAGTGGTTGCCAAAGGAACTCCAATCTTCCCACGTCTCGACATGGAAGAAGAAATTGCCTACATCCAATCTCAAATGACTGCTGGAAAACCACAAGAAAAAGAATGGATTCCAGAAGAAGTGGAACTCAAGTCTGAAAAAGACGAGATCAAATTTGAAGACTTTGACAAGGTTGAAATCCGTGTAGCAGAAGTCAAAGAAGTGGAACGCGTCGAAGGATCAGACAAACTGCTTCGCTTCCGCCTAGACGCAGGAGATGGCGAAGACCGTCAAATCCTATCTGGTATCGCGAAATTCTATCCAAATGAACAAGAATTGGTCGGCAAGAAACTTCAAATCGTGGCCAACCTCAAACCACGTAAGATGATGAAAAAATACGTCAGCCAAGGCATGATTCTTTCAGCTGAACATGGAGATCAATTAACAGTCTTAACGGTTGATCCATCTGTTCCAAATGGAAGCATTATTGGTTAAACATATATAAAAAAGCACACCCGCGGGAGTGCTTTTCTTGTATTGATATAGTTCCCATCATTGAATTTTACAAGGATAGAAGATGAGTCCTATTTGTAATGAATATTAATGGAGACTTCCGCAGTGAGAAAAGAGTCTGAAACATTTTCGTTTCAGACTCTCGGAAGATTTGAGACAGTGGACTCAAATCTTAGGTATGGAATCCCAAAGGGATTCGCTACCGTCCGTCCTCACCCAAGGTAAGTCTCCAATTATATATTTAAATACTTGTCCTATTCATCTGGCCGGTATTCCAAGATATCTCCTGGCTGGCAGTCGAGTTCTTTGCAGATGGCTTCAAGGGTGGTGAAGCGGATGGCTTTGGCCTTGCCGGTTTTGAGGATGGAGAGATTAGCAGTGGTGATGCCGATTTTGTCAGCCAGCTCATTGGATTTCATCTTTCGCTTGGCCAGCATGACATCTAGATTGACGATAATCATGGCACCCTCCTTAAATGGTTAGCTCATTTTCTTCAGCAATCTCAATCCCTCTCTCTAAAATCTTGCCAAGGACCCAGACAATTGGAACGGCAAGGAGAAGCCCTGTGTTAAAGGTAAATTGGAAAGTGAAGGGAAGGAGATAAGCATTTCCACTGGTTTCAAGTGTGCCAGACATAAAGGACAAGACCAAGAGAATCTTCCAAGCTCGGTTGCAAAGATCAATGTTGGAGTGAGAAAAGATCTTTTCTTGGTAGAGATTTTGGAGGAAGCTGCGAATGGTGATGAGAAGGTAAATATAGATAGCGCTTGAGGCTAGTGGGAAGAGCAACTGCCAGAGAGGTTGCGGATGTTTGGGGAAGAGCTGGATGCCATTCACATCAAAGGACAAGCGTCCAGTTTGAATGAGGTCTTTAAACACTCCCATCCGTGAAAGCAGGTGGACGACCAGTGCAGCCACAGTCATAAGGCCACAGAAGTAAATGAAAGCCGTCAAGACTTCAATGACATTTTTTAAGGTTTTTGAGTTTTTCATCGCAAGCCTCCTTGAAGTTTATTTATTTTTCACTTATAGTATACTCCTTATAAAAAATTAGTCAATAAAAAAGTATCGAAAAACGATAAAAAAATAACGATAAACAAAATATTGTTTTTGAAAAACAGGTATTCTCTGCTAAAACTAGTCGGTTTAAGCCGGTAAAACCACTACATAGAGGGGAATTTTACTATACTTTCGATTTAGGGTATACTAGTGTAAAGATCTTATTCCATGGAGGTAGTAAAATGAATCTTAAGTGGAAGAAAAAATACCTGGGGCCGATTTTGGGGCTTGTCGGAGCAGTTGTTCTGATCGGTGGAGTCTATCTCTACTCTAGTTCCAACATCCAACCAGACCATCAAAAGGAATTCAACCAGACCAGTAAGAAGGTCACCAAGCCAAAGGAAAAAGCTATTGACTTGAGTGGTGACTATGTCTCTAATGAACGGGATGAAGCCAAAATCGAGAAAAAAGGTAAGGCCTGGAAGATCGATTACCAAACGGCTGACGGCAAGGTATCCGCTGAATTTAGTACAGATTGGAAGGTCGAAGGGTCTAATAAAGTTTCGACAGGCAAGATGAAAAAGTCCGATGGCAATACTGATTTTACAGTCACTGTTCGTGTCTTTAAATACAAGACAGACAAGAAGCCTTTGATCACGGTCACCATGTCTGATAAAAATCCCGACCACGAGATGGTCTTTGCCAATCGGGAGGATTTTTTCAAATCGACAGATCCCAATGATGTCGTTCTTGATGGCAATCTCTCACCGTTTGAAGGTGCTTATTCCAATGATACCTATGAAAAGGAAATCGCAGATTCCGGTTTTAAACTCTATGGCTATACTCCTGAAGAGTATTACCAAAACAAGACCAGCGCCTTTCCAAGCATTGTAAATGGTGAGACCGGCTGGACTTTCTGGAGTGGAGGGACCCGGGCGAGTTATCTTTTCAATAAAGAAAAAGAGCCCAAGAAGCGAAAAGGCTATTATGAAGTTTATTTCACTGGAGCCAATGCGACTGCGATCCAAGGGCAAGAGCAAACCTTGTACTTGATCCCAGCGGGTGTGACAGGTCCTGACGGAGTAGCTTCCCAAGAACGTCGGATTCTCTTTGGTGACGTGGCCTACCGTGATTACCATCTAGAGTGGTGGAAAGCTTACCCACAACCGAAAAAAGAGAAAGACTTGGATATTGCGGCCATTAACGGAGGAGACTTCTCAAGCTTAGTTGGAACCTGGCGCAATGGCAAGGGTGCTGAAATCGTCATCCAAGCAGACGGAAAAGTCAAGGGCCAAGGTAGCCTCAAGGCTGTTGCGGACTCGGATAAGAAGAGCAAGATCCCATACGTGGAGATGAAGATGGGTGAGACCGGTGCTGCGATTGGACTTCTGAAAATTGGTTTCCAAAATCCAGATGGAGACCAGTCTGATACCAGCAAGCCACGTCTAGTGGTCACTCAATCTGCAGGCAACTACCCGGCTGATCAATATTTCTACCGTCAATAAAAGAGAGTGGGACAGAAATCGGTAATTCGTTAGAATTCGATTTCGTCGTCCCACCTCCGCACAGTTGAGTAGGGC